>JAZDGR010000081.1:0-15931 GCA_043806735.1 bacterium
ATATCGAAGGATTTGTTGCGGAGCTTCTTGATCAGCTCGATTCCTCCGAAACCGCCGCCAATGACAACAATTACGGGTTTGTCTTTCATAAAAGGTTTTTGCATTACGAAGGTAAACAAATGATGAGAACCTTGGCCCCCCGGATTTTCTGCTGTTTTAACTCGAGTAATGCGAGGTTGGCATCTTCCAGCGGATATAGTTGCACTTCGGGTTTGATAGGGATTTCTGCTGCCAGTTTCAGGAACTCTCTTACATCAGAAGCGGTAACATTGGCCACGCTCTTGATCTCCTTCTCCATCCAGAGATGATCCGGGTAATTGAGATGCATCAGGTACTCCTTGTCGATGTGTTCTTTCCGGATGGCATTGATCACCAGCCGCCCCCCGGGTTTGAGGTGTTTCAATGCTTCCACCACAGGCTTCCACACCGGGGTGGTATCGATGATCGCATCCAGCTTCTCCGGCGGTGTATCGGTGGTGTCACCGGTCCAGGAGGCCCCAAGTTCACGTGCGAATTCCCGCTCCTTCTCACTCCGGGCAAATACATATACGTTTACTTCCGGCCAGAAATGACGAGCCATTTTAAGGACCAGGTGATTGGAGGCGCCGAAGCCGGTGAGCCCCAAGCGCAATTTGAGATTTCCGATATACGATTTACGATTGATGACTTCATCTGGTATCCGGGATCCGGGATCTATACCGATAAGGCCGGTCAAACGGATAGACCGGTACCCGATCGCTCCGGCACACAACAGCGGAGCAGCCTCTTCGTCAGTGAAGACCTCCGGGATGGGAAAGGCATAATCTTCATGAATCTTCATGTATTCGGCATAGCCGCCAAACGCATCCCGGCCGGTGGCTTTAAAATCAGGACAAAGATTCTCATTCCCTGCAAGACAGTATTGACAGGTTCCACAGGCTGAATAGATCCAGGTTACCCCCACGCGGTCACCCGGGCGGTGTTTCGTAACACCCGGGCCCACAACTTCTATCCGGCCGACAACCTGATGCCCTGGCACCATGGGGAATTGAGAGGGAGGAGTACGCCCTTCGATCTCATCCAGTTCGGTGTGGCAGACGCCACATACTTGGATCTTCAACAATACTTCACCCGGGCCAGGTTCCGGAATTGGAATTTCGGCTAATGTCAGGGGTAGAGCTCCTTCCTGAATAGGGGCTGTACGATGGATAAGGAGTGCTTTCAGAATAACCTGATTTACCTATTTGCCAAATTGGTAGCTGATCCCTGCCTGGATGATACTGTTTGTGCCAACCCCAAATTCACCAAATCCCGCTAATGCTTTTCCAACCCTTACTCCAAACAGGGTCAGCTGACCGGCTGGTCTGATCTTCCTGTCTGTATAATCCTCTCCTTTCCAGGTAGTATGACCGAGGACCACAGAAATCCCGATCCCCACGCCACAGTACATGCGAATAATAGGTTTATTCAGGTAACAAAAGATAATCCGGGTGATTCCGGAGTAATTATTATCGATGACCTTATACGACTGGTTAGTGCTGTAATCTTTGCTTGTATGCCAGAAGTTCATATAACTCAAGAGAAAGCCAAGCGAAATCACCCGATTCAATTGACGATTGTAACCCAGGAAAAAGGTTCCTATCGAATTTGGATCCGATTCCTGAGTTTCATTCACACCATTGTTGAATTTATAGTTGATGTTCCCCGTAAAATAGTAAATAGAGCCGGTTCCATAACCGCCGTAAAATTCATTCAAGCGTTCTAAAGCAGGATGAGGTTGTGCTGAAGCCATTAAGCCGCATACAAAAATAAAGAGCAGATGAAGGGAGGTTTTCATATGTTTTTGTTTCAAATCTACCACTTATTTACAAAACACTGAGCGAAAATCCCGAAAAAATTTGCTATGCATGTGTACACAACAACCCTCGTTTGGGAAAGCATATTGCTCAGAGGATCACGAAAACCTTGGAGATACAGGTCTTAGAGGATGAAGTCCAAGCTTTGATCACGTAGGTTCCCGAGGACACCCGGCTCACATCCAGAGAGACCTCTTTCTCGAGGGGGCGGGCAGTTATGACCACACAACCAGTGATATCCAGAATGGTCAACTGGGAAATGGGATAATCAGATTTCACCGTGATTTTTTCGCTGCACGGATTGGGGTAGGCACAGAGGCTGATGGAATTGCCCGGTTCGGGGATGGCCGTGTTGATCAGTTTCCCGGTAAAGATGATGTCGTCGATCTTGTTGATCCCTGATGCCGTAACCTGATCACCCAGCGAGTTGGTGTTACTGGTCATGATCCAGCGGATGAAAATAGAAGGCTGATTTTTACATTCCGCGGGCAGTTCGACGTTATTCAGTACACCGGAAGTCCAATCGTTCTGAACATTCAGCACGGTATTCGGAACATCGGTCCAGGTTCCTGTTACTCCAAGCCGGTATTGTACTTTCCAGTCACGCGGGCCGGGATTACTCCCTCCCGATTGTTGTTTTGAGCTTACGGCAAGATCCTCATAATTGGTAGTTGTAATCTCCACCACCCAGCATTTCAGGTCAGCCCCGTCATTCCATCCAGTGGTCTGGGCCGCTTTGGTGGTGAACCCATTCTTCGAAAAATCAATAGCGCTGGTACCGCCCTCCGTACGGATGGCTTTGTTGAGATTGGCAGGAATTCCACCGTCAGCGATACTATCTGTGGGGTTCCCGGTAGGGAAGGTCCATTGGGCAATCAATACCTGGCTTTGCGATGCAGAAATGCACAGGAAGACGAAGCAAATAAAAGTAAAGATCTGTTTCATAGTACATTTTTTAAATGGTTACTTCTTTTGGTTTACTAATTTGGAAAAACTATATGAAAGGCTGAGCATGATAAAGCGGCCCGGACTAAGCAACCCTTTGCTGTCAGTCCATTGCCTGTTCAGAAGATCCTGAACAATGAACGCCAGGTTCATCTGATGAAAAAAGGTATGGGAGACTTTTAAATCTAGGGTCCAGTAGCCGGGTGTTTGTGCCGTATTTTCGTCGTCGATCCATTGCTTCCCCACGTACCGGAATATCAGGGAAGCGCTGAGCCAGCGGGGAAGATAGATCAAACCGGCAAAAACCTGATTTTGCGGTACTTCCATAAGAAATTTACCCGAGAGGTCTTTCCCGGTATGGCCGACAGGTTCGAATTTGGTGATCCGGGAATTATTATATGCATAATTCGTGGTCAGACTGAGGTTTTTGACCAGAGGGAAAGTCAGGCTGATCTCTCCTCCCAGGATCGTAACCCGGCTGATGTTTTCGCGTCGCAGGACGGGTTTCAGGTTATCACCCCCTGTGTAAACACTGTCCCCGGTAGCGACGAAATATTGAAAATTGCTCCCGAGGGAGAGGTATAGAGAAGGAAACAGGGTGATCAGACGGAAGAGGGTAAGATCACCACCTACTTCAAAATTATCGAGGGATTCCGGTTTCAATCCGGGATTGGCCAGTTTGAAGCCTTTGGTAATGTTCCCGTTTTTGCATAGATCGTCGAGAATGGGAGGACGAAATCCGTGAGCATAGGAGAAATACAGGCTTTGCCGGGGATTAAATGCATATTTCAGGCCCAGCTTTGGACTGATAGCGATCCATGATTCATCACTGAAATCGGTGGGATAGTTTGTCATGAACTCCGTGAGAGCGGAGGGGTCTTCAATGGTGAAAGATCCGTCGGTAAACCACACAAAATCAACGCGGAGTCCACCGAGAAGTACCAAACGCCCTTGCAATAAAATCAGCTCATATTCCGTGAACGGAGCAAAAAAAGACATCTTTCCCTTGTTCGTCAGGATGTCACTCGATGTGTAGTAGATGTCAGAGGCATTGACGGAGCCCTGTTTCAGGTCCATGCCAAACGTCAAAGACTGATTGAATTTCAAGGGGGTGGTTAAGTTCACCCAGAGGCCGTAGTCCGCACGCTTGCTGTCTGTCTCATAGAGCGTGTACTTGCCACTCCGCCTGACGCTTTTCGTCTCGCTCTGACGAAGGTAATTTTCAAGCTGGTAAAATCCGTTCACTACCAGACTCGATTTCCCCCACCGGTTCTGGGATCCAATTCGTACATAATGTGTCGGATACCTGTTGTATCCCCCTCTGGGTTCGTAAATTTTTGTTCCGTCTCCCCGGATGTCGTTGTAGTAATTGTACTCTAATTCCAGTTTGTTCTGAGCGTTAAATTGGTATCCCAGTCTTCCGGAGACAGTGCCCTCTTTAAGATAAAGTGGTACGTCCATGCTGTCGCGTGTAGCGTCCGGCTCCGGAATGTATCCGTCGCCCTGCCGGTAAAAACCGGAAACAGAATAATAAAATCCCCGGTGTTCTTTTACAAGATTACCACCGAGTTTCAGCAACCCGCTAAAAGTGTTGTAAGTGCCATACAATGCTTTCACCTCTCCGTAAAAAAGGGAAGTGGGCCGTTCTGTAATAATATTGATAACCCCGCTCATGGCATTGCTTCCATAGATGGCCGAAACGGGACCTTTCAACACTTCAATCCGGTCTATGTTATCGGGCACAAGCCGGTTCCAGTTGATCCCCCCCCCGTCGGTTTTATTAAGTGGCACACCATCCATCAGGATCAACGTGCGATAGGAACCGTTCAACCCCCGCATGGTGATGCTGGAATTTTTCGAGAAGATTCCAAAGTCCCGGTCGATATTGATCCCCGGCAGGAACTGCAGGACTTCATCCGTGTTGTTAATGGGCAGTTCCATTACGACATCCGCAGGAATGGTCGCGATGCGGGCAGGAATTTCGGCAGGTTGCTGCGGGGTACGTGTTGCTGTTACAAAAACCTCCTTCATCTCCTGGGTTTGAGGTTTCAGGCACAACTCCACATGCATGGAGTCCATCATCGGTTGGTAAAGGACCGTGTGGATGAGCGTTTCAAAGCCGACATAGGAGATCGAAAGCTTTATTTTTTTCTCCTGACCTAAAATGAGGAGGAAACCTCCTTTCTGGTCAGTGACCATCCCCGTTTCTGTTCCCACTACCTGGATATTGGCGCCACGAAGGGGTGATGAGGGTGCACAATCGGTGATTACCCCGGTGCAAATGTGCTGGGAAAAGCACTGACCCGTCATCAAAATAAACAAGACGATCAATCCAACCGAAGGTCTCGTCATTTCCTGCTATTTTTGAATTTTGACAGACATTCTGATATACCCGGTGTCAGAATCAGTTATTTCCATTACTTTGATCAATCCTATTTTCCCTGAAGGCGCTTTAAATGAAATGATCATTCCGGGTGTGACGAACTTGACTTTTCGTTTCAGGTTGACTGGTTCATAAGCAGCCAGTATCAGACTGTCAGTTTGTGCCAGATCAAAATCTGTCGAAGTGAGGGATGTTGTATCATAACGGGTCTCGTTTTTTTGGGTCCAGTTTGCAAGTCCGGTAGGCCCGGTAAAGATCGCCGGTGCATCAGATTCGTTGGGAGAAGATAGTGTCGCGTTATAAATATCATAGTAATAAAGGATATCTATGGAATCCTGATGCTCAAATGCTTCGTCCTGAAAATAGCTCTTCCCGTTCGAAAGGGAGAAGAAACTCCCGGCTGAGGAGCTATTTTGTGCCCCAAGCAACACTTCAGGGAAAGAAGTGATCTCTCCGAAGTGGGAGGAATCTGATTTCCGGAGAATAAGCCGGATGTTTGTCAGGTTTCGGTTCCTGTCCATTACCAGATATGTCCAGGTCTCCAGTGCACTTGCGGTTTTGATAATGGATTGCTCGTAACGAAGTACAGGATGATTTAATCCGCTGTCGAGAAAAGTCTGAGATTCACCGTTATTCCATCCGATATGGAACCACGTAATATTGGCTCCGTCTCCGGAAGCCTCAATCCCCACCCTGATGTGCTGTCCGACCGGGATTACCGTATCATGGAAAACGAAACCCGAGTCCGTCATGAACCATATTTCCGGCACACTAGGTGCTTGCGGATCTTTTTGACACGTTGACAAAATCAACGGAAAAAGAATCACACCGAGCGATATGTTTTTTTTAACATATCGATTAAACAAATATTTTCTGATGAAATCCATGGGATTATTTAGGGATGAAACGGGATGAGATTTTCAAAATGCAGGCTCCCAGCAGTCCTCCGGCAAGTCCGAAAAACAAATGGGTCAGTACCGGCCAGGCAATGCCATACCTGAACGATGTGAATTGGAGTCCGGTGAACAGGGTGATCACTAGCCGGATGAGAGGGATACACATCCATGCGATGGCGCAGACGAGGGCCATAGACAAAATATATGGGAGTGCTTTCCCGAACGCGAAACTGGAACTATCCAGGATCATCCCGATGAGGATATATACCAGCGGCATCAGTGGCTCGTGAAATCCAAGCCAGGAGGTTGCAAGCAGTGCCGCGGAACCTGAACAAATTAGGGTGCCGGCGTAAGGGAACCGGGAGATTCCCCGGCCGATAACGAGGATAGCAAGAAACAGGATTCCTTGTCTTCCGGGGAGTTGCATCGGGATCCGCAGCTTGGCATGAATTGCGATCGCCAGCATTCCAATGCCAAACAGAAACAGGACTTCAGCCAGGGTTCCAGCGAGTTTATTCGGAAATATGCTTGATATACTCTTTGGAAGCGGACTGGTATTCATAATTTTCATTCCCCTCGGTTTTTTTTGCAAATAAAACGATTTTTTTATTTCTGACAACCGGCCGGCACCATTCCGTGATCTTCACGGTGGCTTCCGGGTGGAGAAGCTTTCCGTTCAGGTCGACAACCTGATCCACAGGCACCAGCTCTTTGTATTTCCTTGCCGAAAAGATTCCCTGGACCTCCCGGAGCCGTTCCAGCCACAATAAGCGGCCGTCATTTCCTTCGAAACGAAGTCCGACCGCTGCAAGTGCGCCGATGATCCCGATTTTTTCGCCGGTCAGTCCGGCCAGGAAAAAATGAAATTTCCGGGCTAACTTTCGTGTTTCGGTGGTCGTGAGGATCTCATGCTTTGCCCGCTTCCCAAAATCCACCATAGGGTCCGTTATATTTTCCTCCAGGACGATACACAAACCAGCATCGGAACCTACCGCCGCATGCTCCAGAATAAAATCCGAGCATGTATCCTGGATCCTGTATTCATTTCCTATGATCTCGCCTACGATACATGCCGAAGAATTATGGGAGGTATAGGGAATTTGCGGATCTAGCAACAATTGATGACGGGAGATGCAGTTAACATTTACGAGACCTGATTCTTTCAACGATTGAGCAAGCGTTCGTGCTACGAATCCGGTCCCACGACTTTCGGAATTATCTGTGTCATCAACGCCGATGTAGATAAGCGAGTTCATTGTGAAAAAATTAATACAAAAATATGAATTAATATCCGTATACTCGTCCTTCAAATTTGGCAACTTTCACTTTCCAGCAGGACACCTCCCGAATGGCTGGAGGATTGTAGGTGAACTCCCTTTCGGTGTATTGTTTCATGACCACATTTAGCGCTTGTACCTTGTCTTCGAGATCCTCGATGAACTCCACCTTCCCGTAACAGAGTACACTCCGGTATTTCATACTCCAGGAACAGGCTACCTGCTCACTCTGGTAACGGAGCGCATGATCAGTAGTGAAGTTGATGCACACGGCCGGGTTCTTTTTCAGGCAATCGATCTTTTTCCCTCTCTGTGCAGAGTGCAGGTAGATTACATCATCGGCATATCCGAAGTTCATGGGAACCAGGTAAGGCTCCCCGGCAGGGGCCACCATAGCTACGTAACACACCTGGCAACGGGCAATGATATCTGTTATCTCCTTGTGACTGGAAACAGTTCGGTGTCTCATATCATGCGAAAGAGGGAAGGATGAGGTATTCGAGAAGGTACTGGATCAGGGAAAGGATGATGCTGAAAAGCAAGGCCCACCAGAATCCCCGCACTTCAAAGCCCTTGACAAGAGCCCCGGCGAGCAAAATGATCAGGGCATTGATCACAAACAGGAAAAGACCGAAATACCAAAGGGTAACCGGAATGGTCAGAAAAACCATGAGTGGTTTTACGAAGGCATTCAGTAACGCCAGAACAAGGGCAACAAGCACGGCCGTCCAGAATGACTTTATGGTAATTCCGGGAAGAAGGTAACTTGTCAGAATGATCGCAAAGGTGAGGATCAGGATCTGAATGATGATGGGTTGCATATAATGGGTTTTTTAAACACCTGCAAGATAGTGATTTATCGGAAAAGGGATGTCCAGAGTTCTTCAATTTTTCTCACGACCTGGACGTTGATCCGGAATTTTTTGGGATCAACCCCTTTGAGATTGTACCGGGAGATATAGATTCGCTCAAAACCCAGTTTTTCTGCTTCCAAAATACGGGGTTCAATCCGGGTGACCGGCCGGATCTCCCCGGAAAGCCCAACCTCTGCCGCGAAACAGATTTTGTTTTCAATCGGAATATCCTCGTTGGAGGATAGCACAGCGACTACCACCGCCAGATCGATGGCTGGGTCGTCGACCCGGATCCCGCCGGCAATATTGAGGAAAACATCTTTCACACCCAACCGGAACCCGCTACGTTTTTCCAGCACGGCCAGCAGCATATTCAGCCGGCGGGTGTCAAACCCTGTACTGGAACGCTGGGGTGTTCCGTAAGCGGCGGAACTGACCAGCGCCTGCGTTTCAATCAGCATGGGTCGCAATCCTTCGATGGTAGCCGCAATTGCGATCCCACTAACGTTTTCGTCGCGTTGGGAAAGCAGGATCTCCGATGGATTGGATACTTCCCGTAAACCGTGATCCTGCATTTCATAGATACCCAACTCGGAGGTAGATCCGAACCGGTTCTTTACAGCCCGCAGGATGCGGTATCCGTAGTTGCGGTCCCCTTCAAACTGCAATACCGTATCTACCATGTGTTCCAGGATCTTTGGACCGGCAATGGAACCGTCTTTGGTTATATGTCCAATCAGGATGACCGGGGTATTCGTAATCTTGGAGTATTTCTGGAGTTCGGCCGTACATTCCCGGATCTGGGAGATGCTGCCGGCAGAGGAGTCGATCACCTGGGTGCTCAACGTCTGAATGGAATCCACCACGACCAGTCCGGGCTTCAGTTCCTCCAGGTGGGGAAAAATGTTTTGTGTGGATGTCTCCGTCAGGATAAAACAATTTTCGTTTCCCAATCCGATCCGTTCCGATCGCATCCGGATTTGCTGATCACTCTCTTCCCCGGTAATATAGAGCACCTTTAAGCTCTTGCAATGCAAAGCCACCTGCAACAATAGCGTCGATTTCCCGATACCGGGTTCGCCGCCGATCAGCACGACCGACCCGGGAACAAGTCCGCCCCCCAGAACCCGGTTCAATTCCTGGTCCTTCAGGTCAATCCGCTGCTCCGTATCTACGGCAATATCGGTAATTTTCACAGGCTTCCGCGATCCGGCATCCGGCATCCGGTATCCTCTCTTCGTCTCTTCCCGTTGGATCACCTCTTCCACAAAGGTGTTCCACTCCCCGCAGGAAGGGCATTTACCCATCCATTTCGGGGACTGAGCCCCGCAGCTCTGACAAAAGAAGGACGTCTTTATTTTAGCCATTGGTCATTCGTCATTCGTTATTGATCAATAGATCCAGATGTCAAGTTCTCACGTCTTACGTCTCACGTCTTACCTCCTTCGTGGATCTGAGTTTGGAGATGAGGCCGGTAGTTGAATAGCCCTGGGTCAGGGGAATGGTTATGATTTCACCGCCGCGGGCAAGAACGATCGTATGGCCGGCGATCTCTTCAACTTTGTAATCGGCCCCTTTTACCAGGATATCGGGTTGAACCAGCTTGATCAGCTCGTACGGAGTCTCCTCATCAAAGAGAACCACTGCACTTACAAAAGAAAGTGAAGCAAGGATCATGGCACGCGCATGTTCATTGTTGATGGGGCGACCGAGGCCTTTGATCCGGTTCACCGAGAGATCGGAGTTGAGCCCGATTACCAGCACTCCTCCAAGATCGGCGGCTTTGGAAAGATATTCGATATGGCCCAGGTGGAGAATATCAAAACATCCGTTGCTGAACACGATCTTCCGGTTCAGGAACCGCCAAATGTTGCTTTGATTTTTGATCCCATCCCGGGTGTAGATCTTTGATTTAATCTGTTCGAGTCGTTCCATGTCTGGATTTGTTAAATGTAAGAAGCAGCAGGGATATCCCGCCAACGACAATGACCATCAGTGTTTGGGCAGTCCATGCGATCCATCCGAGGGCGAGACCGGTGACCAGGCTTGTTCCGTACAACTTCATGGTTTCCTGAATGATGGCAGGGTAGAGCCCGATCCCACCGGGAGTAACCATAATCCCGACGCTTCCAAGCACCAGGGCAGACAGGGCGGCTCCAAACGAAAGGTCGGAAGTCTCCCGAAAGCAGAAGAAGCATACATATAACATGAAAAAGTAGAGTGTCCAGATCAAAAGCGAGTAGACAATGAAAAGCCAGGCATGTTTCACCTGACTGAGTGATTTCAGCCCCTCCCAGAAACCCTGAACCAGGCTGACGGTTTTTTGGTAGATCCTGAGAGAAGTAATTTTCTTCCTGAAAAGGAGCAAAAAGCCCAGCAGCACAACCAGGATTCCTGCGCCTGTAAGAAGGAGTATCCGGGAGTAATGAATAGCCCCAAACCGAGCTACCAGCTTCGGGTAGATGGTTTCATCAAGGTATTCCCTGATGGTCCCCATCTGTGTAAAGACCATCAACAGAAAAAGGCCGAAAAACATCAGCATATCGATCGCCCGTTCGGTGATTACCGTGCCAAATGACTTTTGAAACGGGATCTTTTCGTATTTTGCGAGAATTCCGCAACGGGTCACCTCGCCAAGCCGGGGAAACGCAAGGTTGGCAAAATAGCCGATCATCACGGCGTAGAAAGTATTTTTCAGGTGAGGTTTGTACCCCATGGGTTCGAGGAACATAATCCAGCGCAAAGCCCGGAGAACATGGCTGAGAATACCCAGGAAAATGGCCAGGATAACCCAGTTGTAATTGGCTGTCTTTAAGGCCTTGATAATCTCCTGTTTTTCGGTCGCGGTAAGTACCTTTAAGGATAACCAGATGATCAGGATACCCAGTCCGAGAAAAACAACAAATTTGACAATCGTGAGAAACCCGGCATGAAAGGGTTTGACGTCGGGGCTGGAAACAGACATCAGATGGATTTTTGGCCTTTCGGTAATTTATTTTTAGAGTCAGGAAACACAATGGCCGGCCTGAATTGTTTCGCTTCTTCAAAATCCATTTGTGCGTAGGATGCAATAATGACGAGATCCCCCTGGATAAATTTGCGGGCGGCAGCGCCGTTGAGACAGATCTGGCCACTCTCTTTTTTGCCTTTGATCACATACGTTTCGATCCGCTCTCCGTTGTTGATATTCAACACATGGACCTTCTCAAACTCCAGGATATTGGCTGCTTTCATCAAGCGTTCATCGAGGGTGATGCTTCCTACATAGTTAATGTTGGCTTCGGTTACAGTAGCCCGGTGAATCTTTGATTTCAGTACCTCAATCTTCATGCGGCAAAATTACGAAAAAAGTTCCATATTGTCGATGAGCCTGACATCACCTACATGGACCGCAGTGCAGGCAACCGCCTGTTCAGTATCCTTCCATGAATGGATAGGGAGCAGGGTGACCGCATCAACAATTTCAAAGTATTCAGGCCGGAAGACCGGAACTTCGTGAAGCCGTTTCATGGCCAGTACTTGGAGTCTTTTTACCGGAACCGTCCCGGCATTGGCCTTGGTGAACATCAACACGTCATAAATCCGGGATGCCACTTTCCGTTCCCCGATCGTCAGCCGCAAATTTCTGCTGCTCATCGCCAACCCGTCCGGCTCCCTTACCGTATCACAGGGAACAATTTCCACGGGGATGCCAAGGGTCTGAACCATATGCCGGATGATGGCGAGTTGCTGGAAATCCTTTTTCCCGAAATAGGCCCGCGTTGGTTCAACAATCTCGAAAAGCTTCTTCGCGACGATGGCGACTCCATTGAAATGACCGGGTCGGTACCTTCCTTCCATCACCCGGTCAAGTTTTCCGAAATCAAGCGTAAGCAGTGGTTCCTCGCCGGGCGGATAAATCTCGTCCGCAGTAGGCGCGAAAAGCAAGTCAACTCCCTCCGAAAGGAGCAGCTTGGCATCTTGTTCCGGCATCCGGGGATATTGTTTCAGATCATTTGCATTAGTAAACTGGATGGGATTCACAAAGATGCTGCAAACCGTGAGGTCATTCTCCTTTTTCGACCTCCGGATCACTTCCAGATGTCCGTTGTGCAACGCCCCCATCGTGGGAACGAAACCGATGCTTTTTTTCTGTTTCCGGGAAGAGGAGAGATATTCTTTTACCCCGGTAATGGTTGCAGAATGAATCATATCTCCACAATCTTATGCTTGATCGCAAATTTCACCATCTCCACGGTCGATTTCAAACCAAGCTTATTGACAATGTGATTTTTATGGGATTCGACGGTCCGGATGCTGATGTGTAACTTCTTGCTGATTTCCAGGTTGTTGAAGCCTTCGGCAAACAGCTTCAGGATCTCCCGTTCGCGTCGGGTCAGCGCGTTGGCTACATTGTCCTCGCTCGGTTCCGGCTGCGTGGCCTGTCGTACGAAACTTTTCAGGATCACCTTTGAAATGGTTTCGCTGAAGAATTCATGCCCCCGGTGAATGGCGTAGATGGCATCCAGCAACTCCTGCCGCGAGGTGTTTTTCGGAAGATACCCTTTGGCGCCGGCTTTCATGGCATTGAAGACAAAATCCTCACTGGTGTACATGGAAAGGATCAGGACCCGGATTTCAGGTCGCTCCCGCACCAGGATCTTGGTCAGCTCAATGCCCGAAAGATCCGGCAGAGAGATATCCATCAGTATAATGTCGGGTTCACACTGCCTGATTTTATCCATCAGCTCCTGCCCGTTGTTGGCTTCCCCGATGATCACAATATCAGGGATTCCGGAGAGAAGCGCCTGGATGCCGTCCCGGACAAGCTGATGATCGTCGACCAGAAAGATTTGGATCTTCTCCATGGATTATTGAAATACCGGTATGATGATTTTGATCTGAGTTCCTTCGTTCACATGCGAAACAATATCAATCGATCCGTTCAGTAAAATGACCCGCTCCCGCATGTTGTTCATCCCATGCCCGCTGCCGGTCTGCACCTCCCGGAGGTTAAATCCTTGTCCGTCGTCCCGGATCGTAAAGAAAACTTCGTCCTTCTGCCGGGTAAGGTTCAACTCCACACGGTTGGCTTTGGCGTGCTTGACAATGTTGTTCAGCGCCTCCTGGGCAATCCGAAAAATATAAGTCTTCATGGTTTTGTTCAGCGATTCAAAATCCCCTTTGAAATCCAGCGAAATTTTCAGTCCGGTCTGGTCACCGGTTTCCACACAGAGGTTCCGGATGGCAAATACGATCCCGAACGCTTCGAGGACGGATGGCATGAGGTTGTTGCTGATCCGCCGGATCTCATCCACAATCTTGTCAAAATCGGTCCGAATCCTGGAAATATGATCCCGCACCTCCTGTTCATCTAGGTAGAGCAGACTCTCCAGCTTCATCTTGATGGCGATGAGGTATTGGCCGATCCCGTCGTGCAATTCCCTCGATAACCGCTGCCACTCTTTCTCTTCCCCTTCGATGAAGGACTTCAGACTACCGAACGGATCATGACCCGTTTCGGCAAGTTCCACACTATTTTTACTAATTTTGGACACCCTTGTACAGCCGTTAAACCGGTAACAAACATACTAAATTTCCAGGTTTGAATTAAAACATCCCCCACGATGAAACACATGCCCCCGCGTTTAATACTTCTTCTTCTGCTGTTGCCAGTCATGGCACAGGCACAGGTAAAGACGGTAACCTATGTCAGGGATCCCAATTCAGATCCGACCGATCTCGTGGGTTCCCTGAAACACGTAGAAGCCGATTTGCATTTTATCCCGGAGGAATGGAAAGTGCTGGGAGAGGCCGTCCTGACCTTCATCCCAAACAGATACCAGACGGATTCCCTGGTGTTTTATGCACCGGGATTTTCATTCATCTCAGTTCGTCTTGAACACAAGGAGATCCCTTCACGGATACAAGGAAACAACCTGATCATCTATCCGGGACCCGGGCTTCAAAAAGATAAAGTATACAAATTAACCATGCGATACGAGTCGAGCCCGGTTGCCACCGGGATCTATTTTGTCGGCTGGAAACCGGAAGAAACGGGAAAACGGAAACAGATCTGGGCGCATCGTCCATTCGGCTGGCTGCCCTATATGGATGGACGGGTAACCATGGATCTCCGGATCACCTTTGATGATGATTTTACGGTCTTTACCAATGGGGAAAAGATTTCCGTAAAAGAGAACCCCGATGAAACCAAAACATGGCATTACAGGATGGTAAAAGATCATCCTTATTTCTCAACAGCCCTTGGGATAGGAGATTACCAGGTTGCCCTGGAGAAAACAAGCCGGGGAATCCCGCTGGAGCTCCTCTATTACGAAGGAATGGAAGAAAAAGTAGAGCCCACCTACCGGTACACGAAAGAGATGTTCGATTTTTTTGAACGGGAAATGGGAGTTCCATATCCTTATCCAGTTTATCGCGAAATCCCGGTCATCGATTACATGTACGGGGGGATGGAATGCACCACTTCCACGATTTTCGGCGACTATATGCTGATCGACCCGAGGGCATACTGGCAGCGGAATTACATCAACGTCAATGCCCATGAACTGGCACACCAGTGGTTTGGCGATTACATTGGCCATCTGGCACACAAGGACGTGTGGCTGACAGAGAGCTTCGGCACCTATTACGCCAAACTCTTCGAGCGATCGGTCTTCGGCGAGGAAGATTATGAAAACAGTATGCGTGAGGAAAGGGAACAGGCCCTGGAAGCTTCAAGGCAAAACAATTTCCCTGTGGGGGGAAGCCAGGGGGGCAGGGCCCGGATCTACCAGAAAGGCTCGCTGGTCCTTGGAATGCTCCGGGATATGATGGGGGACAGGGAATTTCAGGATGCAATCAAAGCCTACCTGCAAAAATTCGGTTTCGCTTCGGCCGAAACCCCCGATTTCATCCGGTCCGTTTACAACACCACCGGTCGCTCTTTCAACTGGTTTTTCGATGAATGGGTCCTGCGCCCCGGAGAGCCTCACTACCGGATCAGCTACCGGATCCTGGACGAACCTTCCGGTATGCGAAACACATACATCCGGGTGGAACAGATCCAGGAGATCACCGACCTGACGGGCCTATTTACTATGCCGATCTGGTTCCAGGTGTGGTACGCCGACGGAACCCATGATTCAACCAGAGCTTGGATCCAGGATAAAACCCAGGAAATCGTGGTTCCGAATCCGGGAAAGAAGCAGGTCGATTTCGTTCTTTTTGATCCGGGTTGCCGTGTGCTGAAACAGGTGACTTTCGATAAATCTTTTGAGGAGCTCTCATCTCAGGCTCTGCGGGCTCCTTCCATGATCGACCGGCACGATGCGCTCACCGCACTCAGGGATGTTCCGGCAGGACAAAAACGAAATCTGCTGATCCAATGCTATGACCGGGAAGATTTCCATCTAACGAAATCGGAAATCCTGCACCAGCTCACAAAAGATTCCTGTGCGGAGACGACGGATTTGTTCCGGAAAGCTATATACGATCCGGATGCAAAAGTCAGGGAAGCAGTTTTACTGGTGCTCAATCCGGTTCCAGCCGGACTGCAAACGGATGCAGAATCTCTGCTCGGAGACTTCTCCTACCTGAATGTCGAGCTGGCGCTGGACCGGATGTGCCACGACTTTTCCGCAGATGCCGGCCGGTATCTGGAGTTGACAAAACATGAAACCGGCTGGCGCGGAAAGAACATCCGGATGAAATGGTTACTGATATCCATTGAAAACGGGAAGCAGGATCTGCTTCCGGA
>JAZDGR010000082.1:0-12025 GCA_043806735.1 bacterium
TCAATACCTTCGATAAATTTCGGGATGTCTTCGGGAAAATGCTGTCCGTCGCTGTCGATAGTAATGGCATAGCGGTAACCCTGCTGGATGGCGAAGTGGAAGCCCTGACGAAGCGCATAACCTTTGCCCGAATTTTTTGGACTCGTAATGACGGTGACTGGCGACTGGTGACTAGTGACTGGTGAAAGGATTTCCGAAGTTGTATCCGTGGAGCCGTCGTTGACCACGATGATGGAATCAGTATACTCCAGGACATCGCGAATGACCTTTTCGAGAGTGCCGGCGTTGTTGTAAGTGGGAATGATCACGCAGCAACCCAACTCTTTCATTTTCCGGCGTACGGCCTCGGGATCTGACATCTGAGACAACTTAATGAAGCAAATTTAGCAATTTCAGGTTAAGACCGCAGATTCGGAAATTATGTACTTTTGACGATATATCCTGCAATTAATGAAAATCCTCCTCATAAATCCTCCCCGTTCCCCTGAAAACAACATCCTGAAATACGCCCCGGAAGCTGCCAGGCGATTTATCCATAAAAAATTGATCGGGCCACCGCTCGGGTTGCTGACCATTGCGGCAGCAGTGAAAGATCACGACGTGGTGGTATTTGATTCTAAAGGAGAATATGACCTTACCCCGGGGGCTCCTTCCCTTCCTGTGCTGCTCCGGAATCTGATGGAGGAAGTCAGGCCCAATGTGGTCGGAGTTACGGTGATTACGTCGGAATTCAATGATTCCATCACGATTTGCCGGACTGCAAAAGAGGTTCATCCGGAGGTTCTGACGGTAGCGGGCGGACTTCATGCCACGATGCTTCCGCTTGATTTCACCGATGTTTCGGTGGACGTAGTGATTCCCGGTCAATGTCCCCATATTTTCCGGGAGGTTGTAAGGGCAAAGGAGGAGCGACGAGCGCTGGAATCGGTTCCGGGGATATTTCTACGGAAAGAAGGTAAACTTGCCAAAACCGACGGAAAGCCTGCCTCATGGGATACGGCCGGAAACAATTACCTCAGCGTGGATCGCGGGCATCTGAAGAAGTGGATCTCGACTTATAAAGTAGGGGACAGTCCGCATCCAAGCACGTACGTATTTACCTCTCTTGGATGCCCCTATAAATGTACCTTCTGTTCCATCTGGACCCAGTTCAAAGGGAATTATTTCCAGCGAACGGTGGAGAGTCTGATCGACGAGCTGAATCGCATCCCCGAGTACCCGGTTGTCAGGTTCGCCGACGCAAATACTGTGGTAGATCTCGGGTTTATGAACCTGCTTTTCGACAGGATCGTGGAAGAGGGAATTCGCAAAACGATCGTCATGGACATCCGAGCCGATATCGCAGCCAACCATCCCGCCATCATCGAAAAAATGGCACGGGGCGGACTGAAGGTCGTTATCTGCGGATTTGAATCGTTCCGGGATGAAGAACTAAAGCGGTATCATAAGGAATCTCCTGCAGCGGATAATCTGAAAGCCATCGAAGTGTTCCACGAGAATGGCATCAGGGTAAGAGGGAATTATGTGATTCCTTACGATTATGCAGAGGATGATTTCAGGGCGCTTGCGGATTATTCCTCTGCCAATCCGGTTGTCTATGCAGGGTACACGATCCTTTCCCCAATGCCGGGAACCGTTTATTATCAGCAGATTAAGCGCCAGATCGTAGATTTCGATTACAACAAATACAACTTTTTCAATGCCGTTACAAAGACCACCCTGCCTTACGAAAAGTTTCATGAGAGAGTAGGGGAGTTGTGGCTGATTAAAAAAGGAATAGACGTGATATGAAGCGTGTCCTTTTAATTAATACGAACATCGAAAAATCGCCTTACCCAATTCCTCCGTTGGGGATTTGTTTACTGGCATCGTATATAGAACCGTACTATGAAGTAAAGGTGTATGACGGAGTATTTGACGAAGGGCGGTCACTGGTAAATTTTGTTGCAGCATTCCAACCGGATTATATTGGCTTCAGCATCCGGAATATCGATGATGTGGTTGCCGATAAAGAGGTGTTCTATATTGACCGTATCCTGAGCGACTTTATCCAGCCCGTCATGCGCGTTTCTTCGGCGCCGGTGATCCTGGGCGGAAGCGGGTTCAGTGTTTTTCCTCCAGAACTGATGCAGCTCTCGGGAGCTGATTACGGGATAGTTGGAGAAGCCGAGGAGCTCTTCCTGGATTTACTTCAGAAACTTGATCAGGGATTGGTGCCAGAGGCACATCCGCGCCTCTGGAGAAAACGATCGCGGGATGCGGCCGGAGGGATGAAATCGGATTTTCTCCGTTACGACCTGGTTCCCTTCTCCGACATTGACAAGAAGATTGACTTTGCCCCATACATGCAACGAGGGGTTTACAGCATCCAGACCAAGCGCGGGTGTGCCCTGAAATGTGTTTATTGCACCTATCCGTGCATTGAAGGAAAAACCTATCGTTTGCGTGACCCGGAGGAGATCGCCCGGGAAATAGAAGAGGTGGTCGCCCGACTTGGCCGGGTGATGATCGAGTTCGTGGATTCTACCTTCAATGAACCCAAAGGACACGCCGAAGCGATCTGCCACGCCATTATCAAGCTCAGGTTGAAAGTTAACCTGAGGACGATGGGGGTCAATCCGCGAAATACCGGCAGGGAGTTTTTTGAGTTGATGAAGGAAGCCGGTTTCGTTCAGATTGATGCGACTCCCGACAGCGCTTCCCCCACGGTGATCCGAAACCTCAGGAAAGGGTTCTCGGTTGCGGATATCAGACGATCCGCCTTGCTGATCAGGGAATTCAACCTTCCGACTATGTGGTTTTTCCTGTTTGGTGGTCCGGGTGAAACCGAAGAGACGGTAGGGGAAACCCGTGAGTTTATCAGGGAATTTATCTCTCCGGAAGATATGGTGCTGATGCTTGCCGGACTTAGAATCTATCCCAACACCCCTCTGGAAAAGATTGCTTTGAAAGAAGGAGTGATCAAACCCGGACAATCGTTATTCAGGCCATCCCCATACTATTTCTCAGAATTTACTCCGAAAAAATCGCTGAATCAGATGATCTCCGCGATCGCTGATGAATTTCACAACTGCCTGCCTGCACTGGATAGCACACCATCGACTGAAATACTTCAAAAAGCGACGCATCTACGCAACGCCGAAAAGCTGACTGAACCGATGTTCAGGACACTGCTGCGGGTAAGAAGGGACGAAGGACGTGAGACGTAAGGAAGTCAGAAAATTAGGAAATTCGTAATTCATGGCAATCCATGGCAATAAATGTCAATAAATGGCAATCTACTTGGTTCCCGTCGGCGCTGGTTCCTCTTTCTTAATGACGGTTCCCTTGATCCAAAGCACTACCGGGTTGGCATCCGCATTCGTTACGACTGTGATGGTTTTAGTAAATGGACCGGGGGCAGCGGCATTGTATGTAGCTGAAATCTTGGTGGATTTTTTTGGCATAATGGGCTCCTGGGAATAATTCAGATTTGTACAGCCGCATGAGGCTTTCGCCGAACTGATAAGAAGAGGCTCATTTCCTTCGTTGGTCAGGGTAAATTCCGCTGTTTTGGGGATTCCCTGATCAATGTTTCCGAAGTCGTTGGTGGTTTTATCAAACGTAGCAACCGGACCATTTTTTTTCACTTTTGCAGTTGTGTCTGAATTGTGGTAGGTGATCTTAGCCTGCTGTGCTGATAATGAAACTGATACCAGGAATAGGAAAATTAACGTGAAGAACGATACTTTTTTCATGGGATTTAAGTTTTAAGTTTAACGGACAAATTTACGATGATCCCTGACAAATCCTTGTTAATGAAAGGTAAAACAATGTAAATGAAACGTAAAAATATATAACTTGCGTGTATGAAACACAATCAGGTCAGGTTTGTTATCCTCTTCGGGACCATAGCAATTCTCGTCATCTTCACTGTCCAGATATACTGGTTGCTGAAGGCCTGGAATATGAACGAGAAGCAGCTAAATGAAACCATCTCGATTGTACTGAACAATGTGGCTCACAAGATGAGCGCGTACAATCAGTCGGTCCTGCCGAACGAAAACCCGGTCAACCAGCTATCATCCAATTACTTCGTGGTCAATATCAACAGCGTGATCGATGCCAATATCCTGGAATATTACCTCAAAACAGAATTTGCCCGCGTAGGAATGGATGTGGATTATGAGTATGCAATATATGATTGCCACAACGACAAAATGGTCTACGGAAACTTCCTTCCGGCTCAAGGGTCCAACAAGACCATTTCCCCTTCCACAAACCTGCCGAAATACAGTGAATACCTTTACTATTTCGGGATCCGTTTCCCGTCTATTCAAAGTACAATCATCAGCAACATGACCATCTGGATGGTCCTTTCCGGGATATTGCTGGTACTGGTTCTGTTTTTTTGCTATTCGATCCTGGTCATTTTCAGGCAGAAAAGATTCTCGGAACTACAGAAGGACTTCATCAACAACATGACCCATGAGTTTAAAACCCCCATATCCAGCATCAACATTTCGGCTGATGTGATTATGCAGCCTGGCATAGTTCAGGATCCGGAACGCCTTTTCAACTATGGCAACATCATCAAGCAGGAGAACAGCAGGCTGAACAAGCAGGTGGAAAAGGTACTGCAGATTGCCCGGATTGAAAAAAAGGGGGTTGAACTTGTAAAGGAACGGATAGACCTCAACGGGCTTATTATAAAGGTGGTGGACAGCTGCCGGACGAATACTGCAAAGGAGGTAACCGTGGTTACGGAACTGGCTCCTGATGCCGGGACGGTCATCGCCGATGGGCTTCACCTGACCAACATTATCTTCAACCTGGTGGACAATGCCATTAAGTACGCGGGAGAGTACCCGGAAATCAGATTAACCACCTGGCGCGACCGCAACTACCTCTATGTAAAGATCTGCGATAACGGACCGGGAATACCGAAAGCTTACCGGAAAAAAGTCTTCCGCAAGTTTTTCCGTATTCCAACCGGGAATGTCCATGACATCAAAGGGTTCGGCCTCGGACTTTATTACGTAAAAAGTACCTGCAAGGCGCATCACTGGAAGATCCGGCTGGGGAGCGATCCCGGGACGGGATGTTGTTTTGCCATAACCATGAAAACATGAAGACCAGGGCGCGAATACTTTATGTGGAAGATGACCTGACCTTGTCGTACGTGACCCGCGATAACCTGGCGCTTCACGGCTTCCAGATCGATGCATCTGACGATGGCCTGGATGCCTTGCAGAAGCTTAAAGAACACAGCTATGACCTCTGTATTCTGGACGTGATGCTTCCCCGGATGGACGGATTCACCCTGACAAAAAAGATCCGCGAGCAGAACCTGCAAATTCCGATCATCTTTTTAACGGCAAGGTCTACCAAGGAAGATAAAATCCACGGGTTGAAGATCGGGGGGGATGACTATATCACCAAACCTTTCAGCATCGAGGAGCTGGTCCTGAAAATCGAGGTATTCTTAAAACGACGCACCATTACTGAAACTGCCGGCATCGCAAAGAACCTATTCATCAACGATCGGATCACCTGGGATCCAGTTAATTTATTGCTTGTTTCGGGCGGCCATGCGCACAGACTCACCCAACGGGAGGCTGAAGTATTCTCGTTTCTTTTACAGCATCGCGATGAGATCGTAAAACGGGAAGATCTCCTGATCGGACTTTGGGGGCATGATCATTTCTTCTCCAGCAGGAGCCTCGACGTGTTTATTTCGAGACTGAGGAAGTACCTGGGTAACCACGGGATCACGATAGAGAACGTGTACAATGTGGGTTATCGGATGAAGATAGATCATTTCTCAAGGTTCACGGCAGAGAATGGGGTAACAAACACGTAATTTCCCGGGATAAACCGCGCATTTTTTGCGAGGTTTTTACCGGGGCCGCATTCTATGAACGTGGTGACATTCAGTTGTTGCATCTTTTCCTGCGTCTTTAACCAGTTGAAATGCTTGTACAGGTTCTCAACAAGTTCGGTTTTAATGTCTTCAGGGGAATGAAGGATCTGCTGATCGAGGACAGAAATCACCGGTGTTTTCAGGCATTTGACATCCAGGGTATAGACAAACTTCGCAAACTGAAGAGCTGCTGATTTGAGCAGGTGGGAATGGTATGGGACAGTTACATTCAGCATGCGGGCGTGAAAAGCTCCCTCTTGCCTGGCAAGTTCCAGAACTTTCTCAAGGTGGTGCTGGCGGCCAGACAATACCACCGAAAAAGCACTGTTCTGGTTGGTCAGTTCAACTTCCGGGAAATTGGCCAGGATAAAGTTGAGATCTTTTTCATTCAATCCGATGATCCCCGCCATGCCGAACCGCCCAGTCAACGTGGTGTAGGAGATTTCCTGAAAGGCATTCCGGATCAGCATTAGTCCATCTTCAAATGAAACCGCCCCGCCCTGGACAAGAGCTGCGTAGATCCCCATGCTGTATCCCGAGATGTAATCGGGACGAATCCCTTTATCTTCCAAGACATCCGCAACAGCGCAACCATGAATAAAAGCGATGTACTGAGTGCGCAGTTCGTGGTCGAGAAAATTCTGTTCTTTTGGATCTAAAAAGAGTAATTCCGGATCTATAATTTGCGCAGCCTGATTAAGCAGCTGCTGGAAATGTTTAGGGAATCCTGTGATGCCGGGAGATTGATCATCCTGGTAATCCCTGACAAAGGCAGGAAAAACGAACGCAGTTTTCGGTTGAGGCAACGAGGCGTGTAGTTGGTTAATCTAATTCCAGCAGCCGGTTTTCATGCTCAATGATAAGCAACTGCATATCGATCAGTTGACCAATCGTTTCCACCGGATGCTTGACCGCATATTTACCTATGGTTTTCAATTCGATATCCAGAGAGTATTTTTTCTTGAAGATCTCGATCAGTTCAAGAAACATCAGGGAGTCTCCGTCCAGGTCTTTGATTATGTTGGTCAGGGCTGTAATCTTGGATTTATCCACCTCGCATTCATCGGTAAAAAAGTCGTATACGATCTCTTTTACCTCATTCCGTGTATTTTCCGTGATCGGTGCCATACAATAAGAATTTTTCTCTGCTGTTTTTTGCAAAAGTAATCAAATTTCTGAATCCCCGGATGTCGGATCAGTACTTTCGGAAAACAAGGGTGGCATTGTGGCCTCCGAAGCCGAAGGAATTCGAGAGGGCGACGTGAACGGAGTGTTGCCGGGATTTATTGGGGATATAATCAAGGTCCAGATCCGCATCGGGATGATCCAGGTTGATGGTGGGTGTAAGGGTGTTATGGTAGATGCTTAGTATCGTGATGATCCCTTCGATGGTGCCGGCGGCTCCGATGGTGTGACCGATCATCGATTTGGATGACGAAACGGGAATTTTACCTGCCCGGTCGCCGAAAACTCGTTTGATCGCCAACGTTTCATAACGGTCATTCAGCTCGGTTGACGTGCCATGTGCGTTGATATAGTCAACCAGATCTTTGGCTATTCCCGATGATTGAAGGGCCTTTTCCATCGTAAACGCCATCCCCTCTCCATCCTTCTTCGGAGCCATGATGTTGTATCCTTCACTGGTAATGCCATAGCCGGCTATTTCGGCATAAACTCTGGCGCCTCTTGATTTGGCAACCTCTTCCGCTTCCAGAATCATAACTCCCGCACCTTCTCCGATCACGAAGCCGTCGCGGTCTTTGGAAAAGGGTTTGCTGGCTTTTTCCGGAGGGTCGTTGCATACCGAGAGGGCATAGAGGGCATTAAATCCTTCGATTTCTTCCTTGTTGATAATGCTGTCGGCCCCTCCTACGATGACAACATCGGTCTGGCCGTTCCGGATCATGTCAAAGCCAAATGCAATGGCATAAGCCGAAGAGGCGCAAGCTGTATTCACGGCAAAATTGGGCCCCAGTAATTGATAATCCAGGGAAACCCAGGCCGACATGGCGTTAGTCATACTTTTAAATACGGTATTCTGAGGTGTGGTATCTTTCTCTGTGCTGGAATTGCCTGTGTTTACCACCCCCATGATCACGGAGCAGCGTGATTTGTCCAGTTGCTCAAAATCGATTCCGGAATCTTTTACAGCATCCCGGGCCGCCACTATGCACATGCGGATAACACGCGTCATTTGACTGGCCGCACGCTTCTTTACATAAGCACGGGAATGTTCCTCAAACTCCGGCGGGACTTCAGCCGCAATTCGTGTCTGGTTCTGGCTTGCGTCGAAAAGGGTAATCTTTTTTACACCGCTTTTACCGGCAACCAGGTTTTTCCAGTTTGTCTCTAAATCTAAGCCCAGTGAGGATACAATCCCCATCCCGGTCACGACCACTCTCCTCGGCATCCTCTGTTCTACTTTTTAAGTTGATTCACCCAGTTGCAAATCCGTGCGGTTTCCGCTTCCGTGGGCGCGGCATCGGGGTTATTTGTTAAGAATTTCTGGGGAGGCATTTTGCCTTTCTTCACGATATCGCAGATGGCCGTTGCTTTGGCAACCTGCTTCTCAGCCGGGTAAACATCCCATTTGTCAAAGTTCAGTTTGGCTTTGGCAAAACCGTTTCCATCGGTTACGTGACAATCGAGGCAGCACCTTTCAACAATGGCCCAAACGGAATCGGGAATGCCTTTTGGTGGATCCGGGGCGGGAGCCTTTGCAGGGTGAATGAAAGTGGCTGTAAGCAGCATGATTACAAAGGCAGAAATGAGTATTGCACCTGATTTTTTCATCGATTTAAGATTTGGATACACAAATATCGCAAAGAAATCGTCTGGAATGCAAATAGGTTTTGAAAATTATTCGAAAGGTCCTTTTTCGATCCCAAAGTACTCCTTGACCGCGTGGTTCATCTCATCGATACTGCACTTCGACTGCATCGTAAAACGTTTGGCGGCACTCAGGTATGTGTTTTTCAAGTGGCCTGCAATCTCTGCCCGGATCTTTTCCGGAAGATCCGGATCTGGTTTGCTCTGCTGAGGCTGGCTCTCCCTGTAATCATAGAATCCTTCCCCCGATTTGATGCCCAGCTTGCCTGTTCCGGTCAGGGAAGTCAGTTTGGCAATGAGCGCAGCAAAGTAATCCTGGTGCGGGTACCCGGATGTATAGTTCAGAACGGATGCCAGCATGGTATCGATCCCGACGCTGTCCATAAAATCAAATACCCCGAAAGGGAAAAGAGTCTCCTTGACCAGCCTGTCCATCCCGCCGAAGCCGATCACCCCCTGGTCCACAATCCGGAAAGCTTCGTTCTGGACATCCAGGAACAATTTATTCAGAATAAACGCCGTGGATTCGTTCAGCAAAAGGTACTGTTTTCCTGTGGAGCTCAGAAAATCCTCTATCCGGGATCTGACCTCTCCGGAAGTCCGGTCTGTCAGGATTACCTCGACAATGTTCTTCAGTTGCACCGGATAGAAATAATGCAGCCCGATGATATAGGGGTTTCTCGGTTCGGAAACAAACAGCCGGGAAGGAGTGATAGAGGAGGAGTTGGAAGCCAGGATGCTGGCCTGAGGGATACTCTTATCGAGTTGCACAAACAGCTCTTTCTTCAGATCCAAATCCTCATTCACCGCCTCGATCACCAGGTCGCAATCGGCCACGAGCTGAAGATCGTTCGATATGACAGTCCGCACCAGTTTATTTTCATAGGTACGTTGATCAATCAGTCCGGCTTTCAGGGAACGGTTCAGTTTTTTACCCAAACTTTGCTTTAGCTTTTCCAGATCGGCTGACGAGCTGCCGATCCACCGGAGGGTAAACGGAAAATCCAGCAGGAAATAAAAGATCCCGGTGCCCATTTTCCCTTCTCCAATAATACCGATCGTTTGGATACCGGCACCTGTACAATTATTGATTGACATGTCCTTAGTTGTTTACAAATAGAACGCGGATAAAACGGATGCCTTCGGCAACGCGAATTTCCGCTGATTTCTAATTCGCGTGGATCTGCGTTTTATCTGCGTCATCAGCGTTCAATTGGGCTTGCTCAAATCTCTGGGAAAGAATCATCTCACGGTATTTGGTCATATTTCGCTTATGAATTTCGATGTGTCTGTGATACCCTAGCATAGTCAATAGAAACCCGAGTCCCTTATCAATGGCAATCTTTTTTGAGCAGATCAGTCCCAGGATAAACCGGAATAGTTCCCTGCGTTTTTTATCACCTGTTAAAACAAATTCTTTGAAGGTAATCCACGATATCCCGACCTTCAGCAACAACGAGATTTTCCCTCCGGGTCGGGTAAAAGCTCCATTGCTGAAGAGGTTTTTCGCTTTCTGAAGCACCGTATCAAACGAGTATAACCGGGCGACGGTTTCCATGTATTTATCGAAGAGGTCGATCTGGGACATATATTTATATTGAATCGTCGGTAAATGCCCCACCCCCAGTTCGGGGTCGTACTTCAACAGGCGACCTTCGGCACGATACCGTTTATATATATCTGATCCGGGTGGGGCGTGAAGCAAGTGCAAGTTGACATTCGGGAGACTGTGTTTCAGGGTGAAATCGTAGATCCGTTCAAACTCATCAAGGGTATCGTTGTCAAAGCCAACGACAAAACTTGCGTTGATATGGATGCCCTGGGCGTGGATCTTCTGTATGGCTTCTTCATAAATGGTTCCTCTCCGGTTATGATGCTTGTTGGAGGCATCCAGACTGTCGGGATTCAGGGATTCAAATCCGATTAGGATATTGAAGCATCCGGCATCTGCCATCGCATTTAACAGTTCATCATCTTTCGCCACATCAATGGAGCACATACAACCCCAGGAGATCCTGAGAGGTTTGATCGCCTTCATCAGCTCCTTTGCATAACGCTTGTTGATCGTGAGATTATCGTCAACAAAGAAGACGTATTTCGAAGGGGCTGCCCTTATCTCATCCACCACATTCCCAATTTCACGGTACCGCATGTTTCTTCCGAAGATTTTAGTTACCAGGCAGAAATCGCAGTTAAAGGGGCAGCCACGGGAGACCTGTATCGCCACCTGGAAGATACGCTTCATGTGTACCAGGTCCCAGCGGGGAGGCTTTTGCGTTTTATAGGGTACATAAGACTGGGCTTCGTAAACCGGTTTGAGCTTCCCCTCCTCAAAATCCCGGAGGCATTGTTCCCATTTTTCTTCAGCTTCCCCAACCACCACGCTGTCGCCATGCTTGAGCGCTTCTTCTGCCATGAAGGAAGCATAGGGCCCGCCGAACACTACTTTCGCGCCTTTTTTTCTGAACCTGTCACCCAGTTCAAAAGCTCTGCGGGAAGTTGCTGCCAGGGTGGTGATGCCGACAATATCCGGCATGATATGCTCGGGAATCGTTTCGATCTCTTCGTCGTAGATATGAATGTCGTAATGGGTTGGGGTGAGCGCGGCGACGGTAGGCAGCGCCAACGGAACCATAAACCTCCGTTTGCCGAACATCTTCGCCAGTTCACTTTGTGCCGGATAATTGATGAACCGTTGCCGGGGACTGAGCAGAAAGAGCGTATATCGTTTAGGAGTGGTCACTGGTCATTAAGGTCATTAAGGTCATTGTAACACTTCGTCCTTCTACCTTCTAACTTGTATTCTAACCTCTAACTTCTGGCTTCGTACTTCAGGATGTATCCCGCCTGCATAAACTTGCTTACTTCGGTCACAAAACTCAGAATGATATCTCCCGGATTGAGTTTTTCTTCTTTCCGGATCCGGTCGAGGCAGAGGAAGGCCATCGGGGGGCCGATATAGCCCATGGTCGCCATTTTCGAGTAAAGCGTGTTGCGGTTGATGCCCAGCCCGACACATTCATCCATCACCAGTTCGGAGATGTGTTTGGAAGGGAAGTTTACCTGGAAAAAGCGAATTTTGGTCAGATCAACCGGATGCAGGGCCAGCATCCGCTTCAACCCGTTCAGAAAGACAGATCCATTGGCTTCATGAAAGTTTGCCCGCAACTCTTCCTGGAACAGTTGGGCCAGATGGTGGTACCCCTTCTCATATTCCTCGCGTGGATTCATCCAGTAAGCCGGCCGCTTATTGCCCATGGCCGACGGTTTCTTTCCGCCTGTCGATTCCATGTA
>JAZDGR010000083.1:0-16063 GCA_043806735.1 bacterium
CCGTTGTTGTTCGGAACGCTGGTCGTAGGCATCGCCGGTCATGCCAACCTGAAACAGGTGGGCCGGATGGGGTGGAAATCGATCGTCTATTTTGAGGTAGTCTCCACAATTGCTTTGTTCATCGGATTGCTGGCGATCAACCTCAGCAAAGCCGGACTCGGGGTGGAGCTTCCTCCCGAGTTGTCGCAGGGAACCCTGCCCGAAGTGCACAAACAAAGCTGGGAAGACGTCGTGTTGCACGTGTTTCCCGAAAATATTGCCAAAGCCGTCGCCGAGGGGCAGGTGCTTCAGATTGTGGTCTTCAGTATCCTGTTTGGTATTGCGGTAGCCCTGGTGAAAGAGAAGTACCGCGATCCGATTATCCGGTTTGCCTCTTCGCTGTCGGAAGTGATGTTCAAATTCACCAACATGATCATGTACTTTGCCCCGTTTGCCGTTTTCGCCGCTATTGCTTACAGCGTCGGGCACATGGGGATCCTGATCCTGGTGAACCTGCTGCAATTGCTGGCTACCCTGTACATCGCGTTACTTGCGTTTATCCTGCTTGTGCTGATC
This sequence comes from bacterium, assembly GCA_043806735.1. Lineage (GTDB taxonomy): Bacteria > Bacteroidota > Bacteroidia > Bacteroidales > FEN-979 > QYOJ01. The sequence continues at coordinate 556 of JAZDGR010000083.1, forward strand.
CCCATCATGCTGCTCTTCAGAATCCCTATCCTGGCTTTTTTCAAGGCTGTGTTGGAACCCGCCACCCTGGCCTTTGCCACCACCAGCAGCGAAGCGGCGTTGCCTATTGCCATGGAGAATATGGAACGGTTCGGTGTACCCCGCAAGATTGTTGCTTTTGTCATCCCCACCGGATATAGTTTCAACCTGGACGGAACTACACTCTACCTTGCGTTAGCATCTATTTTCGTGGCCCAGATCGCGGGCATTCACCTTTCGCTGGAAACCCAATTGGTGATGATGTTCACGCTGATGCTCACCAGCAAAGGTGTAGCCGGCGTTCCCCGTGCCTCGCTGGTGATCCTGTTGGGCACTGCCACCAATTTCGGTCTCCCGGTGTGGCCCATATTCATCATCCTGGGCATCGACGAACTTATGGACATGGCCCGGACCGCCACAAACGTGATCGGAAACTGCCTGGCGACTGCGGTAATTGCCAGGTGGGAAGGGGAGTTAAAATAAAAATTGTATTTTTGCAATCCCATTCCAAAAAGACGGATGGGAAACGGTCCCGTAGTTCAATTGGATAGAATAGCAGATTCCGGTTCTGTTGGTTGGGGGTTCGAGTCCCTCCGGGATCACCACTTCAAAGTACGAAAAATTTACTCAGGGAGCGGGCATTTCCCGAGGCGACCTCGAGCAGATAGGCTCCGGACGGTAGCGCCCGGATATCCCAAGTCGCCCGGTGCTGCCCAGGCGGGATCAGCTGGGTCCTGATCGCCCGGCCCGTCATATCAAGGATGGTTACCGATACAGTTTTATTTACAGGATCCCGGGTCTCGATCCCGATGTTGAGGAGATCCGTTGCAGGATTCGGCCAGAGGTTGATGTGAACGTCAGCGTGCTTGCCGTCATCCACTCCTGCAGCAAGGACCAGGGCTATTCCGAATTCGATGACACCCGTTGAACTGCCTTCAAATGCTGTAAATTTGAGACGATAGACATTGTCGGCTTGCTCCTCTACATAAAAGACCATGGAGTCCTCGATGGAGTATGTATAGGTAGTCATGTCAAACCACTTCCAGTCCCATCCGATGTTTGACTTGGTGCTGTCCCACGGAGCCGATTGCCAATCGTTAAATTCAGGATCGACCGGGTAGAACCGTTTCGTAAGGATGGCAGGATTGCCCTGAACCCCGGTTACAACAACAGGAACTCCCGAAGGATGAATGGCCATGTATCTGGTAAACAGGATGTCCCAGCTCTCTTTCACCGGCTGGTAGTTCACCGGGAGGTTTGTCTGCATGTGGAATCCGACCATGTCTTTGCCGGTATAAGGGTCACAGTCCAGGGTGATTTCCTGATCATCTGATCCATCCAGATTAGCATAGCGAAAGAGCCAGGTATTATCCAGCGTGTTTTTCTCCACGATCCATACCTTCTTGAAGCTGCCATCCACCAGTTGCATGATGAAAATGGAGTCGCCGGTAATGACCTGGGTCGCGGGGTTGTAAACTCCCCATCCGTAATCAGGATACCCGGTCGAATTGCGGTTGAACGCGCCGTTTTCCCAGTCATTCTCATCGTTGTACAGCGGAGGCCAGTTGTACAGATCAAATGTATCGACCGCCGCCCAGCCGCTCGTATCGGCATACGGATAGGCCCACAGGGTTGCGCTGGTCCCGTCGTTGATCAGGATGGCGGCGCTTGCCGGCATCGTTTTGAACGAGATATCCCATGTGTTGCGCGGCGTTTCATAGGTATTGAAGGTGGTGAACTGGTAATAGACTTCGTTGGCATACCCGGGTCCCATGATTACCTCTTGCGGCAGCATCGGGACCTGGGCCGGTGCGGTAGTCCCCGATATCATCAGGATCAACCCGCCGGCGAAAGAGAGGAGATGTTTCTTCATGGCATTGAATTTTCATGTGGTTCTGGCAAAGATACTAAAATATTAACGAATTAGCCGGGACAGGAATTTATGTCATTGCACCACCAACTGTCTCGAAATCACTTCACTTTCTGTCTTTACCTGAACCAGGTAAACTCCTTTGCTGTAACCCGAAAGGTCAATGACGGTCTCAGTCCTGCCTTTTTCAAGAGGGATCCTTGCGGCATAAAAAACTCTTCCATCCATCCCGGTAATGGTCAATGAGCAGGCTGTTTGTGAAGGGCTCTGAATAGTCAGGGTCACTTTCTCACATGCCGGATTCGGGATGACCCGTACACTCAGGGATGGAACTGTTTCCTCGATGCCGGTACAGGGATCAATACCCAGGTGTAGCGTGTCCATGATCTTTCCCTGACAGGGAGTGTTTGCAAAAGCAACCAGTACGAGATCGACTCCTCCGTTAGTCCGGTCTTCGTTGCCGGGGTAATAGGTGGTTTGCAGTTCGTACATATTACTGAACGTTCCGTCGCCAAAGGACCCCCATACAAAGTTACGGTAATGGGCTGCGATGCCGTGAAGGTCGATGGAGCCGGCCCAGGCGCAAATGGTGGTATCCTCCCCGGCATTGGCTTCGGGTGGATAGACCACTTTGACCAACACGGTGTCGGAACGGATGAGTGTTCCGCTGGTCGTGGATACGATGTATTGCGTAGTATCGGTGGATATCACCTGAGGATTCTGGAGATTGGAAGTAAAACCTGCCGGGATGGAACTCCAGGAATAGGTGTAGGTATTGGTCCCTCCATAGGCAAGCACGTTCAACTGCACCGTGTCTAAGCCAAGGCAGAATTTAGCCGGTGTGGCAGAGGCAAAGGTGGAAAATACATTCGCAAAGGTAAATGAGCCGATCCGGGTTCGCCAGTTGCTGCTCGATGTCGTTGGATAATATTCGGTTGTGTACCAGAATGTGGTAGGATTGGCAGGGTCGACACTCATGCCGCTATAATCTCCCCACCGGCTGCGGCCGCTCCACATCCCGGTCTGAGAACCTCCTCCGGTTATGATGGTCTTCTCCGCGATGGACAGTTGATTTAACGGGTCTGTTTTCAGGCGACCGGTATACCTGATGGAGGGATAGAGGGCGGAACTGGAGATGGAATATCCCAGCGCGATGGAGCCTGCCGTATCTATCGCAATACTCCCCATCCAGCGGGAGTTGTTGTCAGCCGGCGCGTAAGTTCCCTGCTGATAAACGGACCAGGCCCCGGTCGTTTTCCGGAATTCATACCAGCGCACCCCGGCAATTCCTCCTCCGGCATTCACGGTATGATTGGCTACCAGTACATCGTAACCGTTGAATTTCCGGAACTGCAACCGGTACATCAAACGGTCGGAGATGGTTTCCAGCTTCACGTTGGTCCCGGGTTGCGGAATCCCATCCAGTTGCGAAGTAAACGGGGTCACGTTGAGGCTAAGTAAGTTGCTGAAGGTCGAGTTGTACGGATTTACAAAATCGGCGTGAAATTCATAGATGCCAAAATACTGAGGCGAGCTCCGTTTGATAAATCCAAAATAATTCGGGGTTCCGAAGGAAGGAAGTGGTCCGTCACAGTCGGCGGGATAGATGGTATTGAATCCACCTCCTCCTGCATTGAGGGTAAAGGAGATAAGGATAGGATCGGTCGCTCCGGCGAGCATGGCGCTCCGGTCAAATCCATATGCCCCGTTATTGGCAAATCCCGACGATCCGAAATTATTGGATGACATATAGTATCCATCTGTCCAGACGCCAAATTTGGGATAGTCGGGCATCAGGGGAAATTCGTATTGCCAGCGGTACCACGAGCCTGTCGGGTCGTTCGTTTGGGATACCGCGATCATCTGGAAAAAGGGACCACTGGGATAATTGGGCAACGAAAACTGGGTAAAAAGCCACCTGTCGGCCGTTTCATCATACAAAACCACGGCGTCGCCGCTGTTGTCATTGTTCGGCATCCCCATCCAGATCGAATGACTTGGATAGGGGCCAAAAATGATTTCCCCGGTTTTGTTAAAAATGGCATAAGACGTATTCACAACCTGATAGTAATAGGTAAGTCCTGCCTCTCCATAGGTATCCGGAGGAACTGATCCGGACGCAGCCAGCCCATCGAAATTCGAGATGGTCGTGTCGGTAAGGAGGCTTCCGAAATAATCCTGAAGGGCTGCATCAGGCGCATTCAAAATTCCTGCTTCCGTACCCGGTTCTTCCTGATTGAACCGGTTCGGCACAACACCGTCTTTCCATGACCGGTCGACCGGTCCCGGTGCAATCCTGTACATATCTCTCAGCGGGGGCGAGACATCGAAATAGACCGGTTTATCTACCGTGGGGATCAGGATTTCGGTTTGAGCCCAAAGTGCCGGGATATGGCATAAACCTGCCAGTATAATCAAGAAGATATGTTTCATTTGAAGGGTTGTTTTGGCCCCGTAAAGATCGGGATTATTTTTCAATCAGTAGCAAGTTCAGAAAGGTTTGCTTTTTCTTGCCGGAATTTTTGGGAGTTGTTGCGCACTTTCATAATTTTGACTATCCATCCACAGAAACCTTAAATTCAATCCATATGTCAGAAAAAATTCATGATAAAGTTGCTCCCGGTGTCGTGACCGGCGACGGGGTACAGGAAATTTTCCGGATTGCTAAAGCAAATAAATTTGCGATCCCTGCGGTCAATGTAGTTGGAACTGATAGTGTCAATGCCGTCATGGAGGCGGCCAAAGTGGTCAACTCTCCGGTAATCATTCAGTTTTCGAACGGGGGAGGAGTCTTTTTCGCCGGTAAATCGTTGAAGAACGATCAGGAAAAAGCGGCGATCAAAGGATCCATTTCAGGCGCGATGCACATCCACGAAGTCGCGGAGCTTTATCACATCCCGGTGATCATCCATACCGATCATGCCGCGAAGAAGCTGCTCCCCTGGATTGATGGGTTACTGGATGCGGGGGAACTCTTTTTCAGGAAGCACGGCAAACCGTTGTTTAGTTCGCATATGTTGGACCTTTCGGAGGAGCCCCTTACGGAGAACATTGACACCTGCAAGCGGTATCTTCAACGTATGAGCAAACTGGGGATGACGCTGGAAATCGAGCTCGGGGTAACCGGCGGGGAGGAAGACGGGGTTGACAACACGGGAATCGACAGTTCGCGGCTCTACACTCAACCCGAACATGTGGCGTACGCCTATGAGCAACTCCTGCAGGTAAGCGACCGGTTTACCATCGCAGCTTCATTCGGAAACGTTCATGGGGTGTACAAGCCCGGGAATGTCAAATTAGAACCGATTATCCTTCACAATTCCCAAACATACATCCGGGAGAAATTCGGGACAGGCCCGAATCCGGTTAATTTCGTCTTCCATGGCGGATCGGGTTCCGAACCGGAAAAGATCGCCGAAGCGATCTCCTACGGCGTGATCAAGATGAACATCGATACAGATACCCAGTGGGCTTTCTGGGAAGGAGTATTGGGTTATTATAGAAAATACGAAGGGTACCTGCAAGGCCAGATCGGTAATCCGGAAGGTGAGGATAAGCCCAATAAAAAATATTATGATCCGCGGATGTGGTTACGCGATGGGGCAAAGGCGATGGTAGAGAGGTTGAAGGTTGCCTTCACGGACCTGAATTGTATAGACAGGTGTTAATTTGTTGCGATCGTCATCAACTCCCGCGAATGGATACTGAGGACCGGGATGGGGGCGTGATTGACGATCTGCTGGGCATACGGTCCCATCCATAAGTTTGATGTAGTTGTTTCCTGTTCGGTCATAATGGAGAGTAAATTTGCCTCCACTTCTTTGGCATAACCGATCATGGCATCGGCAAGGTTTGATACTTCAATAGTCTCCGCCCGGTAGCTAATTCCCTCCTGGTCAAAATAGCGTTCCACCTGCGACGAGTAGAAATCAACGTTCTGGCGGATTGCTTTCACCTTGGTGCTATACAATCGCAGGATATGGACTTCGGCATTGTGCATTTTTGCCAGGTATCCGGTGAATGTTGCTTTTTGTCTGGTATCCACGGTGCTGTCAACTGGAAATACAATGCGTGACAGGGGGCGCTTGACATCGATCCCGCCACGGATTGTGATCACAGGGCACGCACAGGCTGAGACGATACGGTTGGCGTTGCTCCCGATCCAGAACTCGTCAAAGCCGGAGGCTCCGTGCGTCCCTGCCACCACCAGCATCGCCCGGCTGACCTTGGCTTCTGCCGCTATCTCCCTATAGACTTTCCCTTTCCGTAGTTTGTAGGTGATTTTATTACCGGGAAGCTGTGGTTGATATTTTCGGATTATCTCTTCAAAAAGTCGCTTGACCTCGTCAGCGGGATCCTCTTTTTGATTTTCGTATTTCTCTTTCTGGCTGGCAGGTTTTCCCACCCAGACTAAAAGGAGATCACGTGTGCACTTCTGTGCGATGGACAGCGCATGCTTGAAAGCATTGATGGAGCAGTCCGAAAAATCGATAGCCGATATGATTTTGCTCATAACAAAAGGTATTATTCAATTTTAGGGAATTTAATCAGGTCGGAAACTACATACGCATTGGGATAATCAAGCTGAAGCTGTTGCAAAAACCTGACCGCGTCCAAGCGCGTTCTGAAATCGCCGACTCTTACTTTGTAATTGGGTGATATGAACGTGAGATATGCTTCGTGATCGGTATATTTCGTCCGGAAATCATCACAAACAACCTGGGCTTTCAACTTGGAGTTAGTACCTGAGTCGAAGAAGATCTGGATCCGGTATCCGGGAATTCCTTCCCGGGTCTCATTGATGAGAACATGTTTCTGAACCAGTTGCTCAATTCTGGGGTCCTCGAAAATACGGATTTCTCCCCTACCCGATGGCTGGGCAATGGTGCTGGGAAGAACAGTGATGGCCAGGACAACTGCAAGGAATATGTTCATTTTCGTGTTCATTGCAGACTAAAGTTCTCGCGGGGATGGATACTCAGAACCGGCACGGACGACTGGCTAATAACCTGCTGTGAACGCAACCCAAGCATCGCGTTGGTGGGTGTATCTATCTCGGTCATAATGACAATTAAATCCATTCCGACATCGGTAGCATATTGAAGCATCCCTTTGGTGATATCATGACTAACGATGCTGTCTTCCACAAAGTGTACTTCGTTCGCAAAAAGATAGGTAGTGGCCTGCTGGATATATTTTTCGGCCAGCCGCTGGATTGATTTCAGATGACTCGAATGCGTAGCCAGGATATGAACTTCCGATTTGAACATCCGGGCCAGGGTGGCAACGTAAGGCAGTTTCTGGATCGTTTCCGGGCTGCTGTCAACGGGAGCCAGGATTTTGTTAATATTTTTCTTCACAGGATAATCATGGCGTACAACGATTACGGGGCAGGTGGCATAGGATACGATTTTGAACGCGTTGCTCCCGATCCAGAATTCTTCAAATCCGCTTATCCCATGCGTACCTGCGATGATTAACCCGGCTCCGGCCTGCCGCGCAAGGTGATCGACTTCGTGATAAATTTTCCCTTTCTTGAGTTTATACTCCATCTTCAACCCTTTACCCATCTTTTTGCTGTAAGACTTGATGATATCTTCAAACCGCTTTTTTGCTTCCTGTCTGTTCCGGTTAGAGGTATCGGGGTAGAGGGATTCCATCGGACTGATCTTATCCACCCAAACCATCAGAATGTTAGATTTGAATTTATTGGCTATGGGAATTGTGTACTCCAGGGCGTGAAGGGAGATGTTGGAGAAGTCAATAGCTACTACAATCGATTGCATGATCGGCAAGGTTAAATTGATTGTAGTAAAAGTAAGAAAAAAAAGAAAGAAAATAAAAAAATGAAAAATCTCACTGGAAATCAGGAGATCAGAACCGGATAGGGGCTGTCGAAATGGTCCGCAGAGTTTTTCTAGAAGAACGAGTTACAGACTGGTCTACACAAGAGGGGGTTATCCCGACAGCCGCTCTATCACATGTTAAGGTTTTACCAACTTTATGAGAAACGAATATGACAAGTAATTACACAAGTAAGACAGTGAATTTTGAAAAGGTTGCTTGGGATCTCTACTTTTTTATGAATTTTTTCATGACCTGCCATTCCGAGTCAATATCCCCGAAGGATACCACGTAGAGGTTGGCTGGAAAACCGTTCAGATTCAGCGTTTTCTGGAACTGACCTGCCGGATATTCCAGTGTTTCCGAATAAACAGTTTTTCCCAGGGTGTTGTATACCGAGAGAACAAATTCTTCCGGTGTTAACAGCCGGAACTGAATGTGTAAAAGTTGGTCGGCCGGATTCGGGAAGAGAGCCACTGAGACCGGATTCGAAGGCAATTCTGTTATCCCGGGTAACTGGGAATAAATCCTAACTGTCAGGCTGTCGGCAGATGGATTATTGTTGTCAAGGGTTACATCCAGTTTTTGCGAATACATCCCCGTATATTCTGCAAACAGCTGATAGCTTCTCGGAGGCATCAGATCGAACAGGAATTCACCGTCGGTTCCGGAATATTTATATTGCAATGGGTTCCCTTGGGAATCCGCCAGAACAATTTGTCCGTTTATCAGGGGAACCATCCCCCCGGGCGATCCCTCCACGAGCATAGAACCCTGAATATGCCCGGGCCCGGGGTTCAGAAGAGTGGTTTCAATCATGCGAATATGCGCATTATAGATACTGTGATTCACGATCTTCAATGTATCACAATCAGCCCATAGTAACTGGTCTCCAAAATAAGCGGGGATATACATGGAAAACCTTGCCGAGTGTTCTGCAAGCCCGGCTTTCAGGCAATATTTCCCGGGCTTCACACCGTCGAACATAATATATCCGAGTGTATCAAAAAGCACGGAATCGATGGGGACAATCGCCGATTGCCTGTATTCATAAAGAAAAGCGAAAGCAGTATCGCCTGTAGGTACCGGATTGTTGATCGGATAGGCTCCTGCGAAAAGCAGTCCCCCGATTTGATAGGTAGCCGGAACATCGACGTTGACCGTCATACAGGTGGTGTCGAAACAGGGATTTGCGGTATCGTTATTTGAAACCGTAAGGCACACCTTGAATTCACCCGTATAGGGGAACGCATGTGAGGGATTCTCACCGAAGGAAAAGGATCCGTCGCCAAAATCCCAAAAGTAACTGGTTATGATTCCCAATGACTGATTTGTAAAGTTCACGATCAAGTGATTCTGAGGATCCTGCTGATAGATGAACTTCGCTTCACAGACTCTGGAAAAAGGCGCTTGCCCCTGGCTCCAGAAAACCGGAGTACAAAAAACAGTGAACAAGATCAGAATAAATCGTTTCATTTTGTCTTGTTTTTAAAATCAATGGTGTACCAGATACCAGCTCTCAAACCCACGGAATAAGGCTGTTTAGCCCCGCTCCTGCTGCTTTCTTCAATGGCCTGGATTGCGTATTTAAATGTAGGTTCAATCAGGAGGTAGAAATTTCTGGCAAATTGATATTCCACCTTTATTCCGCCTAGTACGCCATAACTGTTCCGGTTTCGTTCGGGTGTCCGTTTCTGAATATCCAGAATTCTCGCTTCACTCATGTAGAAAGTCGGAGCAGGTTCTCGGATGCTGATCAGGTAATTGTAAAAGAGTCCTGCCTCGACAGACAACCTCCACATTGGTTTATCCAGGAACCGGTACCCGAAACTGAGCGGGATCTGAAGGTAGAGATATCTGTTTTTAGTGCTTTGATCTGTCATATATTCCACGGAATCATATACGGTAACTTGCTTCGTTTCGAAGACCGTATGGCTCGGATTCCCCGGATCGGGGGTAAACGAAACAATGCTGTAATAAAATCCGACACTGTCATTCTTCAAGTAGGAGATGGCGTAATTCCCGATGTCGGTGGAATAGGTTAATCCTGCTCCGCTCTCCACATAGAACCTGCCAAGGTTATATTGAGCGCCAAGGTCTAACGTATAGTTATATTTGAAAGAGCTGGACGGACTCTGGTAAAAGACCAGGTCAGGAGAAATATTGATCCCCATGTCCAATGACCTGGGCAGTTGTTTCCCTGAAGGTTCCACAGCCTTTGGCTGCGGAACCGGATTGGATACCGGGGAGATGTCTGGCGGAGTTACCAGGTTGGTGAAAAAAGGTTCGGGGATACGGATGTCCAATGTACCAAGGGATTCCATCGCTTCCGGAAGCGATAGAGGGGCTTCCTGCAGGTTTGATGAGGTGGGATATGCCGGCTGATTTACGACCTCCGGTTCGGATGAGTTTCCTTCCCCGGGAGTGGCAATAGCATGGAACTCTGCAGCCGGATTTTCCGTCGGAGGGGGCTTGATCTCCTGAACAGGCTGATCTGCAATGGACTCTTTCTGAACTGGTTGCTGAGTCGATCCTTCTTTTTCCCCCGTCCCGAAAAAGAGGATCGTACCGGTGATGAGAACGGCTGCGGGGATAGCAATCCAGAGTGACCTGGGGAGATTGGAAAGATTTAATCTCAGGAGTTCACTTCGCAGCAACCTCCGGTCAATTTTCTTCCAGGCTCCCGCAGAAGGTTCTGTACGCGTCTCCCCCAAAGATTTCCGGAATAATTCATCCAGCCTCTCAGGTTCCCTGTGTAACTTTTCTTCGCTCATCTGCGTTTGTTTGATCTATTTGTTTTTCTGTTCCACCAACAGTCTCCTCAGATAACTCCTTGCCCTGGAAAGTTGGGATTTAGAGGTATTTTTAGAGATATTCAATTTGTCTGCAATTTCTTTATGACTGTATCCTTCAAATACATAAAGGTTAAAAACTACTTTATAACCCGGAGGCAACTCCTGTATGGCTCTCGTCATCTCGTCAGGAGAATAAAGCTCCTCTGCCTGGTCACTTTCTTTCTCGTCGGGGATCCATTCGCCCAGCCTTTCGGGGTCGGTATCCAGGAAAACCAGCTTTCTTGCCTTGAGATGGTTTATTGCCTGGTTGATCATGATCCGACGGACCCATCCTTCGAGTGAACCACTCTGCCGGAATGTGGAAATCTTCTGGAAGATTTTAACAAACCCCTCCTGAAGAACATCTTCCGCCTCCTCACGGTTTCTGCAGTACCGCATACACAAAGACAACATCGGAGGGGCAAAGTACTGATATAGAATGTACTGCGCCCTCCTTTTTTCTTTCACACACCCCTCAATGATATGTGGCTCTAGCCGCATCAGCTCAGTCTGCTACAGGTAGACTGCAATTTTACCCGTAAGTTGCTTGGGTTTTTCTCTTTTTCCAACTTTTCAAAGGTAGCGTTTTATTATTTCATACTTTTGTTTTGCTTCAGCGTAGCGCTATTGCCATAACCGATGAACGAAAACCTGGATCCGACGGGCAAAAACCTGACTCCTTCTGAACAGGAGATTGAGAAAGTTCTTCGCCCGACCGAATTTCATGATTTTGCCGGACAGGAAGATATCGTGGAGAACCTGAAGGTCTTTGTCAAGGCTGCCCGGCAGCGGAACGAGCCCCTGGATCATGTGCTTCTGCACGGCCCTCCGGGATTGGGAAAAACCACCCTTGCCCATGTGATCGCCCACGAATTGGAGGTCAACATCCGTGTAACTTCCGGCCCTGTTCTTGACAAACCCGGCGACCTTGCCGGTTTGCTGACCAACCTGGAAACCCATGATGTGCTGTTTATCGATGAGATCCACCGGCTCTCACCGGTTATTGAAGAGTACCTTTATTCGGCCATGGAGGATTACAAGATCGATATCATGATCGAAACCGGTCCCAATGCACGCAGCATTCAGCTCAAACTGAATCCCTTTACGCTGATCGGAGCCACTACCCGCTCCGGATTGCTGACCGCCCCGCTCCGTTCCCGGTTCGGGATCAATTCCAGACTTTCTTACTATCCCGCTGCAATCCTTGAAAAGATCCTCCTCCGTTCTTCCGAGATCCTGAAAGTTCCGATCCATGCCGAAGCTGCAGCTGAGATCGCCAAACGCAGCCGGGGAACCCCCCGCATTGCCAACCTGCTCCTCCGCCGTGTCAGGGATTTTGCCCAGATCAAGGGAGATGGAAAGATTGACCTCAAGATCAGCCGGTTCGCACTCAGCGCCATGAATGTGGATATCTTCGGACTGGATGAGATGGACAACAAGATCCTGGCAACCATCATCGATAAATTCAAAGGAGGTCCGGTAGGGCTCAGTACCATTGCGACGGCCGTTTCGGAAGATACCGGAACCATCGAGGAGGTCTATGAGCCGTTCTTGATCCAGGAAGGATTTCTGGCAAGAACCCCTCGGGGCAGAGAGGCTACCGAGCGGGCATACCGGCATCTGGGGAGATTCCACCCGGGAAATCAAGGGAAGCTTTTCCAATGACGAATGAACAAGAATGACGAATGATAACGCAATCATCCGTTCAATGGCATTGTCGCTTGGTTTCGCGCATTGCGGGTTTGCGGAGGCCAAACCGTTGGAATCCCTCCGTCCATTTTACATAGCCTTCACCGGAGAACAGCGCTATGCTGACATGGATTATCTGAGACGCTATGCCGAACAACGGCTTCACCCCGAGCTGCTTCTCACCGGTGTCAAATCGGTGGTTGCCCTGCTGATGAACTATTATCCTGAAGAGATCATTCCGGTGGAGAATAATTACATCATTGCCAAATATGCTTACGGAAAGGATTATCCTACCCTGATAAAAGAACGGTTAAGCAGTCTGGTGGAGTTCATCTCTTCCACGTTTCACGGAACTTCGTCGCGGTTTTTCGTAGATTCCGGACCTGTACTGGAGAAAGCTTGGGCTCAACGGTGCGGATTGGGATGGCAGGGGAAAAACACCTTAATCATCAACGAAACGAACGGATCGTTTTTCTTTATCGGGATCATCCTGACCACGTTGGCGCTGGTCCCTGATCATCCGGGCATAGATCGCTGCGGCTCCTGTAAACAATGTGTGGAAGCCTGTCCGACCGGTGCCCTTAACACTCCTTACCAACTCGAAATTGCCAGCTGCCTCTCCTACCATACGATTGTAAACAGCAGAGAGGTGCCGGAAGAGATCCGGGGGAAATTCCGCGATTGCATCTTTGGTTGCGACATCTGCCAGGACGTTTGTCCTTTCAACCGGTTTGCCAAGCCTCACCAGGAGCCCGACTTCATGCCGGAGCCCGAATTGGTTCAGTGGAGAAAGAAGGATTGGCTGGCATTGCAGGAGTCTGATTTCAACCGGCTTTTCGGGAATTCTTCGGTACTGCGTACCGGGTATCAGACGCTTAAAAGAAACATGAAGCTGTGACTCCGCCCGGCTTTATTCTAACGTTCCCCATCTGAATCCGCTGAATGTAAAACCGGCCAGCGTAAGCACCCGGTCCACGACTGTCATAGCAAGCTCCTCGATGGAGGAAGGATGGCTGTAAAAGGAAGGCGAGGCCGGACAAATGATCGCTCCTGCCTCGGTCAGCAGTTTCATGTTGTTGAGATGGATCAGGTTGTAAGGGGTCTCGCGCGGAACGAGGATGAGCTTTCTCCGTTCTTTGAGCAGTACATCGGCAGCACGGGTCATCAGATCATTGGATACGCCTGAAGCAATTCGTGCGAGAGTTCCCATGGTACAGGGACAAATGATCATGGTATGGTACCCGGCCGAGCCGGATGCCATTGGAGCAAAGAAATCTTTCGGATCATAGACCTGAAAAGGCACTGCATCGAGGGTAAAGGAACCCAACTCGTGCTTCCACACGGGAATTGCGTTTTCGGAAAAGATGACCCCGCAGGATGTAATCTGTTCCCTTAGTACATAGAGTTTTTCCAAAAGCAGTTTGCCGTAAATCGCCCCGCTTGCCCCGGTAATTCCGATAATTATCCTATGTTGACTCACCTCTTTTCAGTTTCCGGTTTGCAGTTTGCAGTTTCCTAATTCCTATTTTCCCAACCTGGCTGACCCAGAACCAAACAAGAATAAAAGCGTAAATTTAGCAAAAAAAACGCCTAATATACTCCACCAGCAACCGCACCCCAACCCCGGTTCCCCCTTGTCCCCGGTAAGAATCCCTTTTTTCGGCAAACGCGGGGCCGGCAATGTCGAGATGGATGTACGGATAGTCCGTGAACTTCTGCAGGAATTTCCCGGCGGTGATCGCTCCGGCTTCCGCTCCTCCCAGGTTTTTAATGTCAGCCACCTCCGATTTAAGGCTTTCCCCGTAGTCATCCCACAAAGGGAATTCAACGATCCGTTCATAGACCGTAAATCCGCACTCCTTTAACAGTGATAGTTCTTCCTTTGCCCGTGATTCCATCCCGGCAATGGCTTGCTTTCCGATGGCGCGTATAGCCGAACCGGTCAGTGTTGCCAGGTCGATTACGAGTCCGGGGTTGTATCGTTTGGCATAGCTCAGCGCATCCGCCAGGATCAGGCGTCCTTCTGCGTCGGTACTGATCACCTCCACCGTCATCCCGTTATGCATCTTCAAAACGTCGCCGGAAACCATTGCTTTGGGCCCGGGCCGGTTATCGGTGGCCGGGATCAGCCCGATTACATGAACCGGCAACTGTGCAACGGCAACAGCCAGCATCGTTCCGGCCACGGCAGCGCCTCCTGCCATATCGTTTTTCATGTGTTCCATGTGATTGTCGGTCTTCAGGTTCATCCCGCCTGAATCATATACGATTCCTTTCCCGATGAGGACCAGGGGTTTCTTATTCCTAGCTTTCGCTGGCTTATATTCCAGGATGATAAAGGCCGGAGGCTCGTCACTCCCTTTGTTGACACCTAAAAGTCCGCCCATCTTCAATGCTTCCAGTCTTTTTTTAGTCAGTACCTCCACGGCGATTCCGCGTTCCCTGGCCATGGAATCAATCGCTTTGGCAAAGACCGGCGCTGTCAGAAACGAATTGGGCTCGTTGACCAGGTCGCGCGTAAAACAGACCCCCATGAGAGTTGCATTTAACCTATCGCGCTCCTCTTTTTTGACCTTGCTTGAGAACAAGAGGATCTCTTTCAGGGAATTTAATCCTTCTCTATCAGATTTATATTTACGGAACTGGTAGGTCCCCAGGGCAATGCCCTCGGCAAGAGCTTTGATTTCGGCGCTTTTTCCCTCTGCATCCACCAGGGTGACCCGGGATAGTTTCTGTTCATTCAGGAAACCCTGTATCTTGTCGCCTGCTTTCCGGCATAGTTCCAGCCGTTGACCTGCCTCTTTTTCCTTCGGGATGAATTGAACGATTAACCAGTGGTCAAGCCGGCTGAAGGGGATCATCTCCAACTTCTTTTTCTGTTGCTCCCTGATAAAGGCGAGTTCCGTAACAGTAAAAAAAACGGCAGGGATAGTTGAAGCTGAGCCGACCAGGAAGACCAGGTGATCACCGGGCTTTAGCTTTCGTTGGGAACGCATTCGGACGTGCATGTTTTTTCGTACTTTTGACCTCAAAGATCGCAAAGTTAGTAAAATTCAGGGATGAAAATCCGTCTATGAAACAACTGGCAGAAAAAGCACTTGCCGGGGAATTTCTCTCTGTGGACGAAGGAACGGAATTGTTTGCCGGATTGCTTCTTCCCGAACTGATGTTTATCGGAAACGAACTTCGGAAAAAACAGCGACCAGGGAAGGCTGTCACCTGGATCATCGACCGGAATGTCAATAGTACAAAC
>JAZDGR010000084.1:0-6061 GCA_043806735.1 bacterium
CCGGGCTGCTGAAAGTTACTCCATCGCTGCTGTAACAGATCATTAGCGGGTTGTTCCAGGGGCCGGGTTGTGACAGGGCAATACTATTGACCCACCCGATAAGAAATAGTAGAAATATCTTTCGCATACCTGAGAATCAGGTTGGAAAGATAAGGATTTTGTGGATTTATTACAATCCACCTCACCCTAACCCTCTCCTCAAGGAGAGGGAATATCCCCCCTTCTCCTCAAGGAGAAGGGGCCGGGGGATGAGGTGGAGTGAATGAAATTGGAGAAGGCGTCGGGGGATGAGGTGGATTCCCGAAAAAAACCGAAATTTGCGGTGAAGTCTTCCGCCATGATGTATCCGATCTTCCGAAAAGCAATTCTGTACCTGGTTATTCTGGCTGCCGGCATCAGTTTATCCGGTCATCTTTCTGCCCAGGATACCACAAAGATTATCTTGGAGCAGGCCGATACCTGGGAATACAACAAAGCCATCGAACCTGATGTCCAGCGCATCATCGGCAACGTAGTGTTGCGGCATGATACCGGATACCTCTATTGCGACAGCGCCTACCTGGATGAAGTGAAGAACGAGGTACTAGCATACGGACACGTGCATATCAAAGCGTCGGATACCCTGAACCTCTACGGAGATTCCCTGCAGTATAACGGCAATACCAAGCTTGCCAGGGTATGGGGGAATGTGAGTCTGGTTGATAATCAAACGGTGCTTACAACCGATTCCCTCCTCTTTGACCGCAAGACACAGATCGCCTGGTTCAACAACTGGGGAAAAATCGTGAACGACGACAACGTGCTGGTGAGTAAATACGGCTATTATTACACCGGCGACAAGGAGTTCTTTTTCAAGCAGAAGGTGATCCTGCTGAACCCCGACTACATCATGAACTCAGATACCCTGATGTACAATACCGTAACCGAGATTGCCTATTTCTTCGGACCTTCCACCATCGTGAGCAAAGACAAAAAAGATTCGATCTACTGCATAAACGGCTGGTACGATACGCAAAAAGACATCTCCCAGTTCAACTATGGCGCAAAAATATACCACGAAGCCCAGTTGCTTACCGGAGATACGATCTATTATGAACGGGTAAACGGATTCGGACAGGTCTTCAACAATGCCCTGTTGCTGGATACCGTTCAAAATATCGCACTGACCGGCAACTACGGGGAGGTAGTCAGGAAACGCGGGTTCGGATTTATGACGCAACGGGCCACCGGCATTCTGATCGAGAAAAAAGATTCGCTCTTCCTGCATGCCGATACCATTAAGGCCTTTTTTGAGACTGGGGAAGAACAGGAGAAGATCAGGGAGCTTCTGGCTTACTACCAGGTAAAATTCTTCCGAAAAGATCTGCAAGGGGCCTGTGACTCGCTGGCTTATCACAGCTCCGACTCGACGATGTGTATGTACCATGATCCCGTGATCTGGTCGGAAAAGAACCAACTAACCGCCGATACCATCACCCTGACCATCCGGGATGGGGAACTCGATACGATGGTGCTGTACAAATCGGCTTTTCTCATCTCCCGCGACGAGGATACGGCGAAGTTCAACCAGATCAAGGGGAAAGACATGGTTGCCTACTTTTTCCACAATGATCTGTATAAGATCAAGGTGCTGGGAAATGCCGAGACGATTTACTTTGCCCGGGAGGAAGACAAATCCCTGATCGGGGTCAACAAGCTCTACTCCGGTGACATGATGATCTTTGTCGAAAAGAATCAGATCAAAACCATCACCTACATCGGTAAACCCTCCGGAACGCTCTACCCCGAAAAGGATGTCTCCCCTTACGATCTTTTCCTGAAAAACTTCCGCTGGCTGGAGGAGCGGAGACCGAAGGCGAAGGAAGAGCTTTATGCCCCCTCCCTGTAAGAAGGTTATTGTTTCACCCACTTCCCCGTCCCAATTACTTTCTCTCCAACAATAAATTTATAAATGTAAGTTCCTACAGGGAGTGATGCTGTTTGGATACGGGTCTGGGGCTGGTGCAGCTCATGCTGTAAGATTATTCTTCCATTCACATTGTACAATTCCAGGATTGCTTTGGGATGCTGTGCGCCAACTATGGCGATGCAGTAATCCTGTCCGGGATTCGGGCAAAGAATGGCGTCACTCATTTGCCAGGGCGCTTTTTCGGGAATGTCGGTGATAACCCCTGCAGAGTCCACTTTCAGTACAAAAATATGCCTGAGTATATTACCAGGTACATTATAATTCCATGTCCAGCCGGTTATCAGAACCCCTCCGTCAGAGGTTGAAATAGTTGAAAATGGTATATATAATTGCTTTCCTCGATACATTACAACCAGGCCGGACAGTTGATTAAGAAGCAAATAAGTTCTGTTAAAGAAGGGGTACAATACCTGCCCTTCATTCAGAAAATCGACTATGGGTACAATATCAGGGGGTGGCTCACTGCGATCAACGATCCGGGTAACACTTCCGCTGAAAATGATATTTTTGCGATGAAACTGCATTATAACGATGCATTGAGTATGGTTACCAGTCAGATACAGTTCAATGGGAATATTTCGACCATGGAATGGGCAACCAACCGTCCGGGAGAGAAATTTGCTTATCGATTTCTGTATGACAAGGTGAATCGTTTGAATACCGGGGAATTTTTCAGGGATGAGAACGGCGGTTATTCCCCGGAAGATTCTTTCAATGAAAAGAATATCACCTACGATGCGAACGGGAATATTCTTACCCTGGACCGGTATACGGCAAACGGAATAAAAATTGACCAATTGATATATGGTTATCTGGACGGAGGAAACCAGATAGGTTATGTTCAGGATGCAAGGGGCGATGTTCCCAATGTAGTTGATTATCCGGGGAATAATTCAACCACAGTAGACTTTGAATATGACAAAAACGGCAACATGGATATTGACCGTGATAAAGGGATCAACACCAAAATTTTATATACTTACCTGAATAAACCCGAGCTAATCGAATTCGGAAGCGGAGAGAAGATCATGTATATGTACGATGGCGCAGGCGCTAAACTGGCTAAAAAGGTAATTAAAGATAATGTAATTCAGAGCAGCTCCCTGATTTATTTGAGTAACTTTGTGTACGACTGGAACGCAAACATTCAGTACATTTTAACCAATGAAGGCCGGCTGGTCCCGGATAATAAATCGTACCGGGTTGAATATTTCATGAAGGACCACCTTGGAAATACAAGGGCTACCTATGCTCAGGCTGCACCGGGAGTCCCCCAGGTAGCCGAATACCAGCATTACTATCCCTTTGGAATGCAACTCGAAGCCCTTTGTTACACCTCCGGCGCCGACATTCTCAATAACTATTTATATAATGGCAAAGAGCTGCAACCCGAATATGATTTACAGTGGTACGATTATGGAGCAAGGTTCTATGACCCGCAGTTGGGAAGATTCCATACGATCGATCCATTGGCAAATAATTATTACTTCCAATCTCCTTACGTTTATGGAGCAAACAACCCAATTAAGTATATTGACATAAATGGGAAAGGCCCTGGTGACTTTGCTCTCTTATCTGCCATTGCAATATATAAATTGAAAACATGGATTGGAGGAATGGTTGATTATACAAAACAGACATCTTCAAGCAATGGTTATAAATCGATGAATTATATGGAAGCGAAAGCTAAGGGACTTGAATCTCAAAAAACTATTGCCGATGTTTCACATATAATTGCACCTGTTGCAGAAGAAACAAATATTGCTATTGGTGTTGGAGGTGATATCAAACTAAACGATGAATTCAGTATAGGAGTTGGCGGAGAAATAGGAACTGAAGGGATGAAAGTATATGCTGAAGGACCGGAAGGTATAGCTTCTGGAGAGTTAACGGTTGATTTAGAACGAAATGTCGATGGGAATATTCAAGTTGCAGGAGAAACAATTATTGGGAAAACACCGGAAAATAAAGATGGAAAAATCAGCAAAACAATAGGGAAAGGAGCTTACGTCCGAGTCGAAACCAATCCCCAAAAAATAGTCCAAAAATATCAGGAACAAAAAGAAACACTTGAAAGCATCAAGGAAAGTTATACGAATCCAAAAGTTGATGAAGACAAATTTAAATAAGATAATTACTAATAAATATATTCTTTGGGGATTAGGTTTCTACCAGGTTTTTGCCGGTATATTTGGATTTTACTTGGTTTTTCAACAATCCTTTATGTATATATTTAGAAACTTTCTATTTTTTACTATTATTCTAGGATTATTTTTTCTTTCAATTATTAGTGGATTTTATTTATTAAAAAAAGAAAAGAAAATAGGAATCAATTTGTCCCTTTTAAACCAGATATTGCAACTATTGCAATTTAAAATTCTAGGTTTTGGATTTTATTATGTTGCAGGATGTTATCTTGGAATAGGGTTCACTGATACTCCAGAAATCAAATTCTTGTTTAAGGATTCTCTGTTTCGTAGCAGTTGTTTTATCAGCTTTAAAACAAGCGATTATGAGATATCCATAATCCTTAATATAGTTGCTCTTGCTCTTGTGATTTTTTTATCTAAACTAAAAAATCTTAACTTAAAAACAGCAGATAAAGAATAACAAAAAAGCCCGGTATTGACCGGGCTTTTTATTAATCCGAAAGGGGGCGTAAGCCCCCAAATTAGCGGAGAGGACGGGATTCGAACCCGTGATACCCTTTCGGGTATACCCGGTTTTCAGGCGGGCGCCATCAGCCACTCGGCCACCTCAGGCAAGGTTTTGATGTGCCTTCCCTGAGGTGAAGATATTTTCAATGCTTTCTGGTCAGAAGCTTTTATTGTTTATAAAACCAGTTGTTTCTGGACATTATCTTTAAACAGGAAGGCATCCGCCCCCATCCCCATCACTTCCCCCACCCGGGGTATTCAGCCCCCTCCCGACCTCCCCCAACCGGGGGAGGGGTGGTGGACAGTTTATACGTATTGAAATGTTTGAAAAAAAGTAAGAAGTTGTATTTTTGATCGGGAATCTGTTTATCATGGCAAAATTAAAAGGGGCAGAAGATTATCCGTTTTACTTCGGAGCAAGCGCCGAAACGTTGAGACTGGCTGGAGATTTGAGGCATTCGATGACTCCGGCAGAGAAACTTCTATGGCAGCGGCTCCGGAACCGGCAGGTAGCTGGATTTCGCTTCAGACGACAACATCCCATCGACGAATTTATCGTCGATTTCTTTTGCTACGAAGCCATGTTGGTTGTTGAGGTTGATGGTGAAGTTCATCTGGATTCCACTCAGTCAGAAAGAGATTGTGAACGCACCAGAATATTAAACCGGTTGGGAATTCAAGTGATCAGATTCGCCAATACAGAGGTAGAAACCACTATTGATCAGGTCGTTGAAAGAATAAGAAAAGAGCTGTATGGAAGAAGTATTTGAAACCCGCGCCTCCTCACTTCCAGTGCAAGTCGGAACTCCCCTCCCCCGGGTGGGGGAGGCCGGGAGGGGGCTGAAAGGTACGACTACGGAGCCAGGTTCTATGATCCTCAACTAGGGAGGTTCCATGTACAAGACGCCTATGCCGAGAAATACTATCCGCTTACTCCTTATCAATACGGGGCTAATAATCCGATTAATGTAATAGATATAAATGGAGACAGTACTTACTTAGTTATGTATGGTGCTGGTTATCTGAATTATCAATATCAAGGAAGTTCTCATGATGTTGGGGATGGCTTTAAGAAAAATGCGGAAGTTTATGCTGTAAGCATAAAAAACAGGCCAGGTTATGACGCAAATCGGGATGCTGTTGTCCTTGTCGAAGCTAAATCAACTGAACAATTTACAGATGCTACAAATGCTACCTATGGTACTGGGAAAGTTGCTGAAATGACAGTATTTAGTCATGGTTATTCTGGTGGTGTTAGTTTAGGAGGCCAAGACCCCAATGACCAAGGAGTAACCCAAGCTTCTGCAGATGCGCAATTAAATGACTACGACAAAAGAGAAATCAATGATAATACAATGAGTCAAATTGATAGGAGTAATTTTGAAGATAATGCGAGAACTACTTTTTTCGGGTGCAACATAGGAGGGTCTAGTTA
>JAZDGR010000085.1:0-9408 GCA_043806735.1 bacterium
CAAAAAGGCTGATGAGGAGGATACCGCTGGGAATCGCCAGGATTAAAAGCTGTTTCTTCAGTGGCGCAAATGCTTCCGAAATATCCATCCGGGCAACCATGCCCCAGGGAGAATTTGGAATGGGACGCACTGCAGCAATCACAGGGACTCCATTGAAGTCTATTCCTTCAAAACTGCCTTGCCATCCAAGCGCCGCCCTGACCCCGGGCACTTCAATTCTCTTCAGTGGGATTCTAAGAGCGAGCGCTGTATTTGTATCGAACCTGAGATCATTCAGAAATAAGACATCATCTCCCTCCTTGCGTACGATCAGGATTTCGGAAGTCCGGCTGGGCGTGGGCCAGGTATTGATAAACGGATAGAGGTAAAGTTTGGGGTCGATTTGTAAAGCGAGCATTCCCAGTACGCGGGAACTATCCTGCACGTCGATGATTGGGACACACATACACAGGTAAATTTGCCCATCGGTTTCATCCCGGTAGAAATCTTCAAATATTATCTGTTTCGATTTGATAATTTCCGGAACATGCGAAGAAATTATTGACGATACCGGTGCAGCCGGTGTTGGGATGGAGAACCGGTTGACGCCGTGGAGGTCGATCAGGAAAATATTTTCATAATCATGATATTGTTTGATTTTCAGTAACAACTCGCGAATATGTTTGCTTGAAACCGGGTCATGCGGGTTCTTAAAATAGTTTTGTACGAGACCTGAAAACAGATCATTTTTATAAAAAAGGGAGGCATCGGTCAATCGCTCTCTCCGCCACTCGACGATCTGTTTTACCTTCAATTCAGCGATGACACAAAGCTGGTGGTCTATTTCAATACGGTAACTCTGTTTTGCATAGCGGAAATAGAAATATCCTCCAATGCTTATTCCTGCAATCAGGAACAGAAAAATCAGGAGGACCTTATAAGGAATTTGCTTCTTCATTTTTCCGGGATTAAGGTAAATCTTTTGCAGGTAAAGAGATGCTAAAATTTCAACCACCATAGATTAACGGATAATCTGTTTCTTCAATCGGGCCCTCAATTGCCTGGTCAACCTCTAACAGATTGTATTCTTTCGGTTCTTTCTTCAGGGAAAATCCGCCCAAGGGGCCGCGAACAGATTTCAACAGGTCACTCTTCGCCAGCCGCTGAAGGATCTTGGCAATATGGTTTTTGGAAAATCCCGTGTGTGCTGCGATTTTGACCACATTGATCCCACTGGCCGAACGGGCAATCAATACTATGCTATGAATGGCGATGGAAGAGGCCTCCGAAAGTGAAAAGACTTTTGCCATAATTAATTTAGGTATTTGAATACGCAAATGTAGAAATAATTTTTATATTCGACTCATAAAGCAGAAAAATTCTTTTCAGGCATTTCCTGGCCAAATTAAGAAGAAAAACCAAATGCTACTCGAAAGCAAAATACATGTTGGAATATACATTTTTTTGAGCTAATTTAGTCGGTTCGTAACGATTAAAAATTAAAATTTTCACTATTTCACCACGGCACCAAGGCACCAAGGCAACATATCAATGTATCCTTAATAACTTAATGACCTTAATGACCCTAATGACCCTAATGACTTTATGACCGTCTTCCCAAAAAAACGCCTCGGCCAGCATTTTCTGCGGGATGAGAACATCGCCCGGAAACTTATCGGATATGTCAATCCCGACATCCCCCTGATCCTGGAAATCGGCCCGGGAATGGGCATCCTGAGCAAATACCTGCTTGAAGATCCGCGGCTGGATCCCCGGTTCATAGAGATCGACAAGGAATCAGTCGCCTACCTGAGAGAGCACTACCCCTCAATCAGGGAACGGCTAATTGAAGAGGACTTCCTGCGATTTGATCTTACACGTTTACAAGAGGCAACAAGGCACAGAGGCACCGAGGCACAGAGGCAAAAGGAACCAGCAACCAGCAACAAGCAACCAGCAACCAGCAACCAGCAACAAGCAACCAGTAACCAGCAACAAGCAACCAGCAACCAGCAACAAGCAACAAGCAACCTGCAACCAGCAACCAGCATCCAGTTGATAGGTAACTTCCCCTACAACATCTCTTCCCAGATCCTCTTCCGGGTATTTGAAAACAGGCACCTGGTGACGGAAGTACTAGGGATGTTCCAGAAAGAGGTGGCCCGGCGCATCGCGTCACCCCCCGGATCAAAGGAATACGGCATCCTGAGCGTGTTGCTTCAGGCCTTTTACTCTGTTGAATACCTTTTTACGGTGAACGAATCCGTTTTTACGCCTCCGCCTAAAGTTAAATCAGCGGTAATCCGGCTCCGGAGAAATACCGTCGACCACCTCGACTGCGACGAAAATTTCTGGGTACGGGTGGTGAAAACAGCTTTCAACCAGCGGCGGAAAACGATCCGGAATTCCCTGCGCAAACTTGCGGGCGAACCCTTCACCGGCTGGGATGATCCGCTGTTCGGCAAACGACCGGAACAGCTTTCCGTGGAAGAGTTTGTCCGGCTCGTCAAGCTGCTCAGAGACAGATCGCCGGAAAATTTCTAACTTTGCAACCTAAAATTCGCGGAATGATAAAAAAGGGACTTCAGAAGAAAAAGCAAGCCCCCAAAGGGAAAGAGTCACCTAAGGAGCTCTCAACCCCTCCCGGTACCCGGAAAGCCAACGGGTATTTTATCCTCTTCTTTTTCATCTGGGCATTTGTGTTGTACGGCAACACCATCCTGAATAAATATGCGGTTGACGATGAATTCGTCACAAATAATCCAACGATTCAGAAAGGATTGGCAGCCATTCCCGAGATCTTCACCACCCACTACCTGGTTCAGAAAGGAAACATCAACAACCAGGTAGCCGATTACCGACCGGTCGTGAAACTGACCTTTGCGCTGGAGTACCAGCTTTATCAACAAGATAAGCCCGGCCGAAGCCACGCCGTGAATGTCCTGATCTATTTTTTCCTTTCGACTCTTCTCTTCTTCGTCCTGAAACGGATGCTCAGAAACTACAACATCCTCTTCCCGTTTCTGATCACGGTGGTCTTTATGGCACATCCGGTCCATACCGAGGTGGTAGCCAGCCTGAAGAACCGGGATGAAATGCTGGCATTTTTAGGCGGACTGGGAACCTTATGGTGTTTGCTGAAGTATGCCGACACCCGGAAAATCCGGTATATTTTTTTCAGTCTGCTGGTCTTCCTGGCCGGTTACCTGTCCAAATCCTCCATTCTTCCCTTCATCCTGATCTATCCATTGGTTTTTTACTTTTTTACCGATGTCCCTCCTAAACGGTACATCCCGGTGTTCTTTGCGATCCTGGCGGTCGGACTGCTCGCGCGTTTCGGACCCAAGCTCTTTCTTCCGGAAGGAGTGCGGGTGAATAGCTTTATCGAAAATCCCCTCTACTTCAACAAGGAGATCGGGACCCGGATCGGGACCGGACTGGTATCGTTGCTCTTCTACCTCCGCATCCTGGTTTATCCCCATCCACTCCTGTACTATTACGGGTATGATATGATCCCCATGCGGGGCGTGTTCGATGGTTGGGTATTTGTCTCCTTTGTATTGTACGCCGGCATGCTGGTTTACGCCGGCTTTAACTTCAGGGGGAAGAGCCTGATCTCTTTTTCGATCCTCTGGTACCTGGTTTTCATTGCCATGTATTCCAATATCCTGGTCCCTATAGTTGGGATTGTCGGGGAACGGTTCGTTTTTGCAGCTTCCCTGGGATTCTGTATAGCCTTGGTATGGGCGGTTTTCAAACTGTTCAAAACGGAGCCGAACAGCCTGACCATCGAGTTCGACGCCCGGGCCAAGATCCTGGTTGTGGTGGTCCTGATCCTGATCCCTTATACCGCGCTTACTGTTACCCGGAACCGTGAATGGCGGAACCTCTTTGACCTCTACCGGAAAGATATGCCTTTCCAGGATAAATCGGCCAAAGCGAATACACAATTTGCCGGGTATCTCATGCGAACCACGTACAGCGACGCCAATTTTATGCAGTACGGCACCGTGAACCAGTTCAAGCTCGATGTCATGAAGCGGCACTTCCTGAGATCGCTGGAGATCTATCCTGCCAACTATCAAACGCTGAATGACCTTGGAACAGTTTATATGTATTTTGCGAAGGATCCCGATTCGGCCCGCATCTTCCTGAGAAAAGCCATCGATCTCAATCCCGGACTGCAGCCTGCCTGGGTCAACCTGGGGATGGCATACCGGGAAGCAAAGCAGTACGACAGCGCAATTTATTGTTACCAGACCATCCTCAGGAGAGATCCGCAACAGATCAGGGCCTATTTTGCCCTGGCCAATGTCTATAACGATATGGGGGACATTAACCGGGCGATCGGGATGAATGCAGAGGTGCTGAAGGTCTATCCCAACCTGGATATTCCGTACATGAATATCGGCGACTATTGCCTTCAGCGGGCCGATACTGTCCTGGCGATCCGCAATTACGAAGAGGCCGCCATGCGGCGCCCTTCCTTTGAGGTGTGCATTCAGTTAAGCAATCTCTATAAGGCAAAAGGAGAACTGAAAAAGGCTGTCTTTTTTCAGCAGAAAGCTCAGGAAGCGCTTAAAAACAACAAACAATAGGCCCGGCCAGATGAGAGGACAGATTCCCGCAGTTCTTCCCGAACTTCTTCAGAGGGCCGCCTCCCAATTCCCGGCACATGGCGTTGGACATGTTCAACCCGACAAGTCCATTCAGTTTCAACCCTATCCCCAATTGCTGGACCGGGCCCGGCGCATGCTTGCCGGATTTCAGCAGAAAGGGATCCTCCGCGGTGACAAAGTCATCCTCTCCCTCGACAACAGTGGGGAGATTATTCCCGTCATCTGGGCCTGCTTTCTGGGCGGGATCATCCCGGCGTTGCTTCAGCCCCCCGGTTCGTTTACCGAATACAACCCGGCAGCAGAAAAAGCGGAAAAAGTATTCCGGCTTCTGGAAAATCCCTGGGTGATCCTGTCGCACAAGCACATGGAAAGCTGGATGAAGAGCGGGATCACACAAAACCACCTCATCGATAGTTCCACCGTTTCGCTGGATTCCGATCAGCCTGAGCTGCCTCAACTGAACACCGGGGACCTGGCGTTGATCCAGTTCTCCAGTGGCAGTACCGGGGATCCGAAGGGGGTGATGCTGTCTCATAAGAATATTATTACCAACATCCGGGATATTATTACAGGGATCTGGCTTACGGAAAACGATATTTCTGTTTCCTGGCTCCCGTTATATCATGATATGGGTTTGATCGGATTCCAGATTACACCGACCCTTGCCGGATGTCAGCAATATTTTATCGAACCTGCCGATTTCATAAAAAATCCCTCTTTATGGCTGGATAATTTAAGTGAAAGGCAGTGCAATATTACCGGTTGCCCGAATTTCGGACAAACGATTGTCAACAGATACCTCAACAGGAAAAAAGACCCGACATGGGATTTTTCATCTATCCGGGTGGTTTTTAATGGAGCTGAACCAATTTCTACTTTCACTATGCAGGAATTCATTTCCAAACTTGAAGAATTTGGTTTTGATCCGGTGGCGATGTTTCCGGCTTATGGGTTGGCTGAAGCGACTCTTGCTGTGACCTTTACACCGCTTGAAGAACAAGCGGAGGTCCTTCGTTTCCAGCGGATTCCATTACTGCAGGAGGGCATTGCTGTGATTGCAGATCAGGAGGATGAAAATAGCATGGAACTGGTTAACCTGGGACGTCACCTGACACACTGTACGGTGAAGATCATAGATGAAACCGGAGCTGAGGTAGGGGAGGGAATCGTTGGGTCTGTTCAGGCTAGCGGTGAAAATGTTTCAGCCGGGTACTACCGAAATGATGAAGCTACCGGACAAACGTTCATCGACGGCTGGTTGCATACCGGAGACCTCGGTTTCCTTTACAAAGGTGACCTCTTCATAATGGGCCGGTTAAAAGATGTTATTTTTATCAACGGGATCAACTACTATGCACACGACCTGGAAATCGTTACCCATAACATTGAAGGTGTCACTTCCGGGAAAATTGTTATTGCAGGCTATTTTGATGAAAGAGAAGGGCGGGATAAACTGCTTATTTTCCTGGTCGGCTCTGATAATGAATTGACACGCACAACCTTCGTGAAAATAAAAAGCCATCTGAAACAAGGACTTGGATTGCAAGTTGATACATTTATCCCGATCCGGTCCAACGACATCCCCCGCACCTCCAGCGGCAAGATTCAGCGGTACAAAATGGTGAACCGGTTCCTGAGAGGGGAGTTCACAGTAGTGAAATTGTAGAAGGTCAGTTGGCAGTTGGCAGATTGCTTCTCCCTACCTCTTCAGGATCTTCTTCGTTGTTACGCCGTTGGTAGTTTTGATCTCCACCAGGTACATCCCGGAATTCCAGGAAGAGGTGTTGACATTCAGCTCTTTGGTATCGGTGGCAATCTCCTGAATCTTAACTCCAAGGGAGTTGTAGACACAGATCGATTTGATATCGGCGTTAGCCCTTATCATAAGGTTATCCTGTACGGGATTCGGGTAGATGGCCGCATGCACATTGTCTGTCCCGGGGATGACGGTCTGCGTCATCGGAAACCAATCGGTTTGCTGGACCTCGGCTCGTTCCTTGGCGTCGTGCGTGTTGCCTACGATATTGTCATCCAGGATAAACACATTCCGCTGCGGGATGGTTCTCAGTTCCCCGATCACTTCCGGAATCGGCCGGTACCGGTAGTGCGCTCTGTTGAAGGCAGTGACGGAACAAAAATCGCAGTTCATCGGACATCCCCGCGTAGTCTGGATCGAAGCAAACACATACCCCGGATGGGACAGGTCGCGTCGCGGCGGTGATCCCGACAAGGTCAGCTTCCCGAAACCAGAATGTACGGAAGTTCTCATCCCAGATGCGGATCTGTCATCCGGGTGGAGTTAAAGCCGCAACCATTCCCAGTCCCAACGGAGCCTGTTTGGATTCCCTCCTCAGCAGGTATCCTTTCCGGTAGGCATTCGCGGGATTGATCAGCAGGAGGCGTTTGCCGGAAGCGCTCATGCCGCAAAGGTAGCAAATTACATGACCTGCAGCGGGTTATAAAAAATTGGTTACTTTTGTTGTCAAAAGATCAGAAGATGAATATTGATAATTTTATCAGGCAGATTGTGGACGAGTTTGATGACCTGAAGCCCGGAATGTTGAAACCCGATAGTCAGTTCCGCGAAGTGTTCGAATGGAATAGCATCAACGCGCTGATCCTGATTGCCATGGTGAAGACCGAATACGATGTTACCCTGACTGCGGACGACCTGATCAATTCGAAAACTGTTCAAAATATCTATTCCATTGTTGAAAGCCGTACCGGCAAATAAATGGCATTTCTGACCATACGAGGTATCCGGCTGGCCGGACTGGCAGCCACGGTTCCCGCAGCGCGGGAACACAACTCTGATTATCACTGGATCTCAAAGAAGGAACGGGAATCGCTCATCAAAAACATCGGGGTGGAGACCCGCCGGGTTGCCGGGAAAGGAGTGACAACCGCCGACCTTTGCGTCGTGGCGGCCGAAAAATTACTCACCGCACTACAGTGGGAGAGACAGGAGATTGAACTGCTCGTCTTTGTCTCCCAGTCTCGCGATTACCTGGTCCCCACCACGGCCTGCATTGTGCAGGACCGCTTGGGCCTGCCCCATTCCTGCATCGCCTTCGATGTGGGGCTGGGTTGTTCGGGATATATTTACGGCCTCTCCCTGGCCGGAAGCATGATGCAGTCGGGAGCGATCAAAAAAGCCTTACTGATGGTCGGGGATATTTCAACGCTCACCACTTCCTACCGCGACAAAAGTACCTATCCGCTTTTTGGTGATGTGGGCACGGTGACTGCGTTGGAATATAACGAAACGGCTCCGCCAATGGATTTCAACCTGCAGACCGACGGCGCCGGATATAAAGCGCTCATCATCCAGGACGGTGGTGCCCGCAACCGGTTGTCACGGAAATCTTTTACATTCAAACAGTTTGCAAAGGGGATCCACCGGACCCGGTTACACCTGGAACTGGACGGCATCGAGGTGTTTAACTTCAGCCTCCGGGAAGTGGTCCCGAACATCAAAAGTTTACTGAAACATACGGAAAAGAACCTGGAGGAGGTAGACTTCCTGGTTTTCCACCAGGCCAACCGGTTGATCAACGAAACTCTCCGGAAGATGCTGAAAGTCGATCCGGCAAAAGTTCCCTATTCACTCAAAGACTATGGTAACACCAGCGGAGCCTCAGTTCCCCTGACCATGGTGACCCAGCTGAGGGAACCCTTGACAAAAGGGAAAGTGAAACTCCTGTTGTCGGCTTTCGGGGTAGGCCTCTCCTGGGGCTCCGTGCTGCTGGAGACCGACTCCATCGTCTGCCCGGAAGTAATAGAATTTGACAAATAGCGTTATTTTTTTACCTTTACGATACCCCCCGGCCCCCTAAAGGGGGAGTAAGTCCCCTTCAGGGGATTTAGGGGTAATAGATGACCGTATGACCAATCCTTTTAATTTAACAGACAAAACCATCCTCGTCACCGGCGCCTCCTCCGGCATCGGGAAACAGGCGGCAATCCTGATCGGTCAGGCGGGGGGAACCCTCTTTATTACCGGCCGGGATGAAAACCGGTTACAGGAGACCTTCGACCGGCTGGAGGGAGAGAACCACCGGATGAAAGTGGCTGACCTGACCCTGGAAGCAGAAATGGATTCATTGATTGACGGGCTTCCGAAATTGCACGGGATTGTCCATTGCGCGGGAATCGTAGGCCCCCTGCCGGTCAAATTCATCCTGCAGGAACACATCGACCGGATGTTCGCTATCAACTATTACGTTCCGGTCAACCTCACCGGAAAACTGCTCCGGAAGAAAAAGATACTCAATCACGCTTCGATCCTCTTCATGTCGACCATCGCCACACGGAATCCTTACTTCGGCGGAGCCCTCTACAGCGGATCCAAAGCGGCCCTGGAAGCTTACTCCAAAACGCTGGCACTGGAACTTGTCGGGAAAGGGATCCGCGCCAACTGTTTACTAGCCGGACTGGTGGATACACCCATGATTGTGAGTCCGTCGGAAAATAACATGCAGGCAGAAGCGTTGGAAAGATACCTGAAACGGTACCCCCTGGGGATTGGTCAGCCGCAGGATGTAGCAGGCGCAATCCTCTACTTCCTCTCCGATGCCTCGAAATGGATCTCAGGAACCAGCTTAATCCTGGGGGGAGAATAAAACCAATGACCAATGACCAAATGACCAATCTTCCCAAATATTCAATTGTCGTCCCCGTCTACAACAGCGAACTCTCGCTCGAAGAGCTTTTCCTCGGGATTAAAGCCGTGTTTGCGGAGAGGAATGAGCGCTTCGAAATCATTTTTGTGGAGGACCGCAGCCGGGACGGGAGCTGGGAGGTGTTGAGG
>JAZDGR010000086.1:0-3427 GCA_043806735.1 bacterium
TTTGGCAAACAGCATAGCTCAACCGGTGAAATTGATCGTGCTTCACTTAAATTTGGTGAGATCGTAATCTATAAACCTAAATTTGATGAGGAATATTTGAAATCATTGCGTAAAAAAGCGATAAAAAATTGGATAGATGTACCTGATCCTGATGCCTGGTTAAGGGAAATTCGTGGTAATTATTATGCATAAATCGGTTCTTCAAACGACACGAATCTTTTTGCTCAGGCTGATGTTGACCGATACATAACTTACTATCTATCAAACGATATAGAAAGCAAAAAGATATTTGATTTGCTGAATGATAAGTTTAACATGAACTTTACGTTCATTGCCCTTCCTACTCCATATACTGAAACATTCGGTCTCCTGGATCTTCGACCTTAACAGTTCTATCAAATACAGAGAAAAACTAAGCATGTGAATCCTTCTCGTCTTCCCCTTTTCAAATCCCTCTTCAAGGGCCGGGATGATGTATTTGCCATACGGTGGGAAAAAGGAGGAAAGAGCGGGTACATTACGGCGTGCTGAACCTGGAAAAACCTCCTAGAAGAACGACTTTTTAATTATTTTTGCGGCTTGCAATCTGAATCCTGTCTCTCTTGGAATTCGTCCTCCTGCTATATAAACACCGCTCCTTCGGGTGGATGATCCGAACCGGACTGGCTGATACAACCACTGATTCCGGGCGCAGATCGGTGGAGAAATTCTCCCGTGTCCTGGCCGAAATTGCTGGCTTGGTTTTTACGCCACACCTTACACAGGTACTTGCTCTGACTGAATCATGCAGCGATCAGGAACTGACCCGCCGATTTGCTCCCCGCAAGGTTTCACAGGTAGAATTTTTGAAAAACCCGGATCCTTCACGCCTGCAGGATCACATCCGGCCTTTTGTCGACCGGCAGATCAACGCCATTCTGAAAATAGCGATGGAGGGCAATATTCAGGTTTATGACGCAGGCGACAGCCCTTTCCTCTATCCGGAGATGCAACTGGATTTACCAGTAATGGCGGCTGAGCCGGTGTTCCATTTTGTGAAATTGGCTGAACATACCCGGTATGTGCTGGAATTGATGCAGGATGATCACCCGGTGAACCTGCAGGATGACCGGAATTTCTTAGTAACGGATGATCCCTGCTGGTTTTTTTCCCGAAACCGGCTGCTTCACTTCCCCGAGGGACTTGACGGGAAAAAACTTCAGCCGTTCCTGAAGAAGAAAGCGATCCTGATCCCTGCTTCTGCCGAAAAGGAGTATTTCCGAAAGTTCATCCTGAAAATGGCTAAAACTGGTCAGATAAGGGCCGAAGGATTTTCCATTCATACGCTGCATCCTGAACACCGGATAACTCTTTCCCCGGAGATGGATTGGCAGGGGAAAGCTGTTTTGATCATCTACTTCAGGTACGGAGAAAACCGGATCATGGCTGGGAAGCGCCAACGGATTTTTACCAACCTGGATTTCCGGGATGAAGAAATCACAATCACCCGGGTGGAACGGGATGCCGGATGGGAATCATCTATGGTAGACCGGGCGCTGAAACTCGATCTCCAAAAGGCAAATGAAAACACCCTCCGGGTAAAGGATGACACCTGGACAGGCGACACTTCGGTTTATCTCCTGGTGGAGTGGATAAACAGGCATGCAAACACATTGCATGCATTGGGAATAGAGATCGATTCAGGCAGTCTGCCTGCACGTTATTTTACCGGATCGGTTTCCGCTGATCTGCACGCGGAGCCTGGTGAAGACTGGTTTGATGTGACGGCGACCGTGGCATTTGGTGACATTATTTTCCCCTTTGCTGAATTAAGGAGGTATATTCTGGAAGGCATCCGTGAATTTCCTCTTCCCGGCGGAGAGATTGCCGTCCTGCCTGCCGAATGGTTTACACGGTACCGGGATCTGATGTGGTTCGGTAAGCAGGAGGGAGATCGGTTGCGTTTACCGGTTCGGCATTTTCAGTTGATCCGGGAACTGGGGATGAAAGAAACGCCAGTCCTTACGGAACGGCTGAAAACGTTGGATCCCACGCAGGCAGCACACACTAGTATCCCTTTATCTTTGAAGGCTACGCTGCGACCCTATCAAGCCGAAGGGTTTCGTTGGCTACGGTTTTTGCAGGAACACCGATTCGGAGGGTGCCTTGCCGACGATATGGGTTTGGGCAAAACCATTCAGTCTCTCGCGCTGTTGCTTTCCTGTAAGGAAACATCCCGGGCGGCCTCCCTGATCGTGATGCCGGCGTCGTTGATCCATAACTGGCAACGTGAGATCAACCGGTTTACACCTTCGCTGAGCGTGATGCAACATTCCGGTAACCAGCGGACTACCTCCGCCGGATTTTTCGATACCGTTGATGTTGTGTTGACCACCTATGGCATTTTACGGAGCGACTTAGAACTATTGTCCACTTACCGGTTTCACTATATCATTCTCGATGAGAGCCAGGTAATTAAAAATCCTGAAGCTCAAGCCAGTCAAGCCGCGTACCGGTTGCAATCGGAATACCGGTTGGTGCTGACCGGTACACCCATCGAGAATTCCCTGACCGACCTTTGGTCACAGATGGAATTCCTCAATCCGGGACTACTGGGACCGCTTCCAGCCTTTCGAAAGCTATTTCTGGAGAAAAAGATGAACTTTGATGAGGATTACAACGAAGAATCCGCCTTGCGGTTGAAGCGTATTGTCGCCCCGTTCATCCTTCGCCGGACCAAACAAGAGGTGGAGCCAGATCTCCCTCCGCTGACCATCGAAAATTGGTATTGCAACATGGATGAACCTCAGAGCAGCAGGTACGAATCGGAGAAATCAGCGGTTCGCAACGAGGTTTTGCACCAGATCGAGACGGGTAGTTCTTCACTGGCTTCCGTCACCGTGTTGAAGGCATTGATCCGGTTACGTCAACTCGCCAATCATCCCGGATTAATTGATCCGGAGTACCCAGGGGGTAGCGGGAAGTTTGATGAGATCATCCGGATCACCGAAATTCTCCGGGAAGAGGGACACAAGACCCTGATTTTCTCTTCGTTTGTGAAGCACCTGCAACTGGTTGCGGCCTGGTTTGATCAACAGGGGATATCCTATTCGATGCTTACCGGCGCCACGACAAACCGCGAATCGGTGGTCAGGCAGTTCCAGGAATGTAAAAATCATCATTTCTTCCTTATCTCCCTGAAAGCCGGCGGCACGGGCTTAAACCTGACCGAAGCCGGCTATGTGATGCTCCTCGATCCCTGGTGGAATCCGGCAGCGGAATTGCAGGCCATCAACCGCGCCCACCGGATCGGGCAGAATAAAAAAGTGATCGCCTATAAGTTCATTACTCAAGATACAATTGAAGAAAAGATGCTGAAATTGCAGCAGCGCAAACAGCAGCTTTCCGATACATTTATTCCTTCGGGAAACCCGTTGAAAGATCTTTC
>JAZDGR010000087.1:0-6130 GCA_043806735.1 bacterium
TCGGCTCGTCACATCCTGGGGCTGAAGAAGGTCCCAAGGGTTCGGCTGTTCGCCGATTAAAGTGGCACGTGAGCTGGGTTCAGAACGTCGCGAGACAGTTCGGTCCCTATCTGTTGTGGGCGTTGGAAGTTTGAGGTCACCCGACTCTAGTACGAGAGGACCGAGTTGGACGAACCGCTAGTGTATCTGTTGTGGTGCCAACTGCATCGCAGAGTAGCTACGTTCGGATGAGATAAGCGCTGAAAGCATCTAAGTGCGAAACTCAGATCAAGATGAGACTTCCTTTAAGGGTCGTCATAGACTATGACGTTGATAGGCTGCAGGTCTAAAGGCAGTAATGTCAAAGCCGAGCAGTACTAATTACCCGTAAGCTTTCTACTTGTGCAGACGCCATTAATGGCGTCTCTTCAGTGTTATTCTGCTGATTGGCGTTGTATTTTCTTTCGTGTCATGTCATACGATCTTACGGTGACTATTGCAGTGGTGTTCACCTCTTCCCATTCCGAACAGAGTCGTTAAGCCCACTCGCGCAGATGGTACTGCTACACCAAGCGGAAGAGTATGTCGTCGCCGATCTTTTCTAAATCCCGCGCCTCCGCGCGGGATTTTTTTTGCATATAATTTCGTACTTTTATCCGCACTTTTCAGGCTCCCTATGCAAAAACTAATCGGCTCCTTTCTGTTCTTCATCCTGATACCCTTCCTTGCCGACTCCTTCCCGGTAAAACCCGATTCGTCCACCGTAAAAAAAGATTCTACCCGTGTCCTGTTCTTTTACAACGATATCGACCGAGAAGGAAAACTGAAAGTGCATGCCTATGATACCGCCCTCACTGGAATTCAGAATTATAACCTGCTTACACGGTATGACGGCTTCTTCGCCACCCTTGGCAACATTGGTTCGGCCTACCTGAACCTCTTCCCCTACCCTTTCTGGAATACCGGCGGATTCGACTTCGGAACCCATTCGTTCGATCAGTACCTCTTCCAAAACGACAGCGTGAAGTATTACCGGATTTTGAAAACGTTCACCGAACTGGAATATGTGCAGGGAGCGAAAAAAGAGCTCAATTTCCGGGCAAAATTCAGCCGGAATATTTACCGCGGACTTAACCTGGGGTTTGATTTCCATGTTTCCAATTCACCCGGAGCATACCTCCGCCAAAAGACCAACCTGGTAAACTTTGTCGTAACGACCCAATTTCTTTCAAAGACCAAACGATACGGACTCATAGCAAATTTTCTTTTTAACCGGATCAAAGACCAGGAGAACGGCGGAATCAAATACGATAGCCTCTTTGAGCAGAACCTGGAAAGCAACCGACAGGTGATCCCCGTCAACCTGTCAGACGCCCAGAACAGGGTGAAAGAAACCGGGTGCTATATCAAACAATTCTTTGATTTGACCAGGCACGAACCCAAACCGGCCGATTCCGGAAAGACCGGTCGGAAGCGTTTGGAATTGGGAAGAATAACGTACTCTTTCCAGTATAACCGAAAAATTTTCAATTACCTGGACGGGGCCCCCGCTTCGGGTTTCTATACCAATATATACATGGACAGCCTGGATACTTACGATTCCATCACCATTAAAAAGATCGAAAATAGATTCAGCTGGACCAATCCAAGTTTCGATCCCAACCGGAAGTACAGGCGCATCCAGTTGGAAGTCAGTTTGAAACACCAGTACGTCGAAGTCCATTATCCTGGCAGAAAACACTTTTACTTTTCGTTTGATCCCGCTTCGCAGGCTTCGGTGGAGATTGTGCATCCGGGGAAGAGCTATTTCCTGAACCAGATCATCCCCTCAGCCTGGATTTCTTTCCGGCCATACTCCACTTTTATTCTTGAAGCCTTTGCCGATTATGTAATCGGAGATTACAACGAGGGCGACATGGGTCTTCAGGTACGGATCTCCCAGATCCTGGGAAAAGCCAACCGTAACCTGGGCTCCATCTCCCTGGAAGGCCATTACAGCTACCGGAAACCCGATTGGTTCTATGCTCATTACCAGAGCAACAACTTTGAGTGGAACCACGACTGGGAGCGGCAGGGACTGATCTCTGCTGCCGCAATATACGGGTATAAGTTTCTGCAACTTGGCGCCAGCATGAGCCGACTGACCAACTATGTGTACCTCGATACCGGTGCCACACCTAACCAGGAGACAGGGGAGATTGGTTACATCTGCAGCTGGCTGAATACCGACATCGACCTCTGGAGGTTCAAATTCAAAGGGCAGTTTGTTTACCAGACCGTCAAAGGGTCCAATGCCATCCGGGTTCCGGCATTTATCGGAAGCCTGGCTATCTATTTCACCCAACCCCTTTTCAAAGGAGTCACGACCATCCAGCCAGGATTAAATTTCTATTACAATACAGCCTATTTTGCCGAAGGGTATATACCCGCAACCCGCATGTTCTACCTTCAGGATCAGAAAAAGATCGGCAACTACCTCTACATGGATGTATTTCTGAACGTCAAGATCCAGCGGGTTCGGATCTTTATCACCTATACCCACTTCAATGCCAGCTTCATGGGAAGGAACTACTTCACCGTCCCACATGACCCCATGCAGGATGCCGCGCTAAAATTCGGGATCAGCTGGAGGTTTTTTGATTAGTGGATGCTGGCCTCCTTCCCGGCTCCGCCATTCTTACAATTTTAGGAGTAAATGTAGCGAGGATCTGAACCAGTTCCTGTTGCTCATTCATGATCTGCTTCAGGTTCTTGTAAACAAACGGGGCTTCGTCCACATCCCCTCCTATGAGGTCCACTCCTTTTTTCCGGAGGTAGTCCGTCATGGCTGACGGGTCAATGGAACGGAAGGCTTCTCTGCGTGACATCACCCGGCCGGCCCCGTGGGAAGCGGAAGAAAGCGAGTCGGGATTCCCTTTGCCGCGAACAATATACCCGTCCTGGGTCATGGATCCGGGAATGATCCCGATATTTCCAGGGCCAGCCGGTGTAGCTCCTTTCCGGTGAATGATAGCTGTTCGGCCATCAGGAAGTTTTTCTTTCCAGGCAAAATTGTGATGGTTTTCCAGCCTCCGCAAGGGCATCTGGCCAAGTGACCTGGAGATCTTCTCATGGATCTCGTGGTGGTTTGCTGAAGCATAATCCCCTGCCAGGTTCATGCCGATCCAGTATTCCTGTCCCTCTTCCGAATCGAGCTCGAGCCATGCCAGGTGCCTGGCCAGGCCCTGAAGGGGATGCTTCTCCATAGCCACCCTGGAGTAGAAGGTCGCAAGATTGTTTCCAAAGCCCCGTGAACCGGAATGGGAAAGCAATGCCAGATAGCTTCCCGGCGGGATATTCAGCAGCTCATCTTTTTTTATGACTCTCAAAATACCCCATTCCACGAAGTGATTCCCCTCTCCCGATGTGCCCAGCTGGTTGTAAGCTTTATCGCGCTGGGACCGGATGATCTTTGTTGCCATCCACTCCTGTCTGTCGAAGATAGAGCTGTCGAAGTGATCTTTGCAGGTAGCCCCGATGCCGAAAATCGTTTTGGAACGCAACAAGGTTTTCAGTTTTTCCTTCGAATGCACTAGTGTATCCGGAGAAAGATCGAATACGCTCATACACATCCTGCAGGCAATGTCCACGCCAACAGCATACGGAATTACCACATTTTCATCTGTGGCCAGCACGCCCCCGATCGGAAGGCCATACCCCGAATGTGCATCGGCCATCAACGCGCCGGCCTGTGAAACGGGTAATCCCATGGCCGTCTCCATCTGCTTCAGGGCTTCCTGTTCGATCAGGTCCTTTCCATAAATTTTATAGCTGACAGACATATCCCAAAAGTAAGAAATAATGGGCATCTTTATTCGCGGCCGGGATCCGGGAAATAAAAATAACTTGCACTATTATATAAAAACAACTATTTTTGTGCTTAGGGCATAATCAGATCATCATGGCAACAAAAAATGATGTTTCATCGAAAGCAATCCAGGTATTGCTTGTCGATGATCATGAGTCCAATATCATCACATTGAAAGGCCTTTTAAAGGATGACGGGTATAAGATCCTTACTGCCACGAGCGGTAAAAGAGCCCTGGAAATTGCTGAATCATGTCAACCCGATCTCATCCTGCTCGATATCAAGATGCCTGAGATGGATGGATTCGAAGTATGCAGAAGGTTGAAATCCACCAAAGAGACCTATCATATTCCCGTGATTTTTCTGACGGTCCTCAACCAGACCAGTGATATTGTGAAGGGGTTGGAACTAGGCGCGGAAGATTATGTCCCGAAACCCTTCCAGGCGCCGGAATTGCTTGCCCGGGTGCGGACTCACATCCAGCTTAAGCTGGCGAAGGATGAGATCACCCGGAGCAATTTTTCACTGGCACAGAAAAATGACCAGCTGGCCCTGCTGAATAGCACCAAGGACAAGCTGCTCTCCATCATCAGTCACGATCTTCGCGCCCCGATGGGAACGCTGAAGGAGATCCTTAATTTCATTATGACCAATTACGATGATCTCGATCATCAGCGGCTGCATGATTCACTGGAAAGCATCCGCGAGAGCATTGAATCTTCCTATACCCTTGTTGAGAATCTCTTATACTGGGCCCGGAATCAACGAGGTGATATCCTATTCAAACCCGGAATGCACGATGTGAAGGAGATTGTGGAAGAAAGCATCAGATTAATGACGGCCACCGCTTTAACAAAACATGTTTCCCTGACAAGCACTTCCTCTACCGATGGAAAAGCTTATTTCGACAAGAATATGATCAGCGTGGTCGTAAGGAACCTGACCAACAATGCCATCAAATTTACCCATGAAGGTGGAAATGTGACCCTGTCGATTAAAAACGACGAGAAGGACCCTGTTAACTCACTCCTTGTGGAGGTCAAAGACGACGGCATCGGGATGAAGCATGATGACCTTAACGTCATTCTTAGGGATACCGCGACCTTCTCTACATCTGGAACCGGAATTGAGCGGGGGAGCGGACTGGGATTGAAACTTTGCCGTGAGTTTGTCGAGAAAAACGGAGGCCGGATTTGGGCAGAGAGCGAACCCAGAAAAGGTTCCTGTTTCAAATTTACCCTCTCCCGGAAAGTGTTTCAGCCTGCTGCTTAGAGTCCTCCGCATGCTGAAAGCACCGCATCAAATCCGGCATTTCGCGCCAACCTGACTGCTTTACCAAAATCCCTAATGATCTCCCTGATCTCTTCCAGGTTCATGGTTCTGGGAAGGGTTGGGCCATACAAATTAAATCCCCCCGATGGAGCCAGGCATACCCTTGGCGACCGTGGTCATTCCTACACCGCCTGCTGACACGGTCTGATGGTACCTGATCAGGTCATCGGAAACCAGGTGCCCGGATGACATTCCTTCAAAAGCAGCAGACCGGATGGAGCGGTTTCTGAGAGTGATATTCCCCAGGGCAGCCGGGGTAAATAATTTTTGATTCATATTGATTCCTTAAGGTTTCAGTATATTTGTAGTGAAAGCGAATGTAAGAAAAACCCTCTTTATATGAAAATAAGCTATTTCCTCATTTTGATCTTCCTGGTCCCGTTTTATTCATTTGCGCAACAAACGAAAGAGAACCCGTACAACCTCACGATTGTAAGCGATACCTCACAGTACAACGCAGAATGTATGGCAGACAGCAACAACCGGCTCGTGGATCTGGCCCGGTACATACCGACTCTCCAACTGGATATCGTATACGCGACCGATGAGAATTTCACAGGGGCAATCATTTACACGGAGCCGAAAGCATATGCCAGACTTCCGGTTGCCAAAGCCCTGAGTATGGTTCAAGCGGAACTTCAGAAACAGGAAGTTGGTTTGAAGATATACGATGCCTATCGTCCTTATTCAGCCACCCTGAAACTCTGGGAATTGAT
Source organism: bacterium (assembly GCA_043806735.1). GTDB lineage: Bacteria > Bacteroidota > Bacteroidia > Bacteroidales > FEN-979 > QYOJ01. The sequence continues at coordinate 5,875 of JAZDGR010000087.1, forward strand.
AGGCGATACCCAGTATGTTGCTCCTCCCTGGAAAGGCTCACGGCATAACCGGGGCTGCGCGGTGGATGTAAGCCTCTTCGACCTGATCAGCGGGGATGAACTGGATATGCCGACACCGTTCGACGACTTCACATCAGCCGCATCCCCGTCATACAGTAACCTTCCTTCAGATATCATGGAGAACCGGCAGAGCCTGATTAATCTGATGCAGGAATACGGCTTCACGGTCAATCCCTTCGAATGGTGGCACTTCGAT
>JAZDGR010000088.1:0-2176 GCA_043806735.1 bacterium
TCCAAAAAATTCGGGCAAAGGTTATGCGCTTCGTCAGGGCTTCCACTTCGCCATCCAGCAGGGTTACCGCTATGCCATTACTATCGACAGCGACGGACAGCATTTTCCCGAAGACATCCCGAAATTTATCGAAGGTATTGAACAGGAACCGGATGCCCTGATCATCGGTGCACGGAACATGGCTCAGGAAGATGTCCCGGGAAGCAGCAATTTCGGGCATAATTTCTCGATTTTCTGGTTCCGGGTGGAGACCGGATTAACGATCCCCGATGTGCAATCGGGATACCGTTTATATCCGCTTGAACGGGTTCAAAGTATCCGGCACTTTTTTTCAAACCGGTACGAATTCGAGGTTGAGGTTCTTGTAAGGTTTGCATGGCGCGGAGTCCCCGTACGTTCCGTACCGGTGAAAATCTGGTATGCTCCCAAAGGGGAACGGGTATCTCATTTCAGGAAAGGAACCGATTTCGCCCGAACAAGCCTGCTGAATAGTATCTTGGTCTTTGCGGCAATCCTCTGGGTAAGGCCTTTTCATTTTGCCAAAAGCCTTCGGAAAAAATCATTCAAGGAGATCATCCGGGAACACATCATCAACAGTCAGGATTCGAATGCAAAACTGGCCTGGTCGGTCGCGCTGGGCACATGTGTCGGGGTTCTACCGGTGTGGGGATGGCAAATGGTGGTGGCCGTGAGCCTGGCGCATTTCTTCCGGCTGAATAAGTTTGTCGCGCTGGTCGCCTCGAACATCAGCATCCCGCCCTTTATTCCCATTATCCTCTTTCTGAGCTACCTGGCGGGCGGAATGGTCCTGGGAAACGAGACCTCAAACCTGGTTTATTCATTCGGGATCAATTTCAAATTGGTTGAGCAGAACCTGATCCAGTATCTGCTAGGAAGCGCCGTGTTTGGCGCATTCCTGGCACCTCTCTTCGGGGTGATCACTTACATCGTGCTTGCCCTGTTTAGGCAACGTCAAAAAAGAAAAGGAACTGTTGCAAGTTAACTGAATCAAAAGCGCATGTCAGCTTTATGTATCGCCATATACAGGTTTTTTCACCGCAATCCCTGGATTTTCCGGTGCTTTCTGGCAGCGATGATCGCATGTATCCTGTTCTTCGGTTCCCGTATCCGGCTGGAGGAAGATATCAGCCGCATCACAGGAGAAAAGGACAGCCTGAGCAAAGATGAATACGTCATCCGGAACTTCAAATTCGCGGAAAAGCTTGTTGTTCACATCCGGCAAACTGATTCTACCCAGGCGCCGCAACCCGACTCCCTGATCCGGGTGGCCAACACGATTTGCGACAGTCTGAGCGCCCGGCTCGACTCAGCCTATATCCGGGAAATTTTTCTCAGGACTTCGGATGCCCAGGCCGAAACAATCCTGGATCTGATTGACAATCACCTTCCTGTGTTTCTTGAGGAGGAGGATTATCTCATACTTGATAGCCTGGATGACCCAGCGAAGATCCAGTCCATCGTCCGCAATAATTACAAAGCGATTTTCTCTCTGGCAGGCATGGCGTTGAAAAAAAGAGTGGCCCAGGATCCGTTGGGTATCTCGAACCTGGTCTTGAAAAAGCTTTCGACCCTGCAGGTTGACAATCGTTACAGGCTGTTCGACGGGTATATTCTTTCGGATGACCTGCGCCACCTGCTTATTTTCATCACCCCAGCCAATCCGCCTAGCGAGACCAGCAAAAACGGCTTGTTAATTTCCACCCTGAATAAGGTCATCAGCACATCGACTTCGGGATTCCCGCCTCCTACAAAGGGTGAGTCACAGACAATCAAAGCCGATTATTTCGGATCCGTTGCGGTCGCTGTAGGCAATGCCAATCAGCTTAAACGCGACATTCTCCTTAGCCTCTCGCTGGCAATCCTCGCAATTCTGCTGCTTCTTGGGTGGTACTTCCGCAACGCTGCGATTCCGTTCCTGGGATTTCTCCCTGCGTTTTTCGGAGGCGGACTTGCGCTGACCATCCTCTTCCTGGTAAAAGGCAGCGTTTCGGTCATTGCGCTGGGGATCGGGTCGGTGATCCTGGGCCTGATCATCGATTACGCTCTGTATATGATCAATCATTTCAGGAAACAACGGAACGTGGAACAGGTACTCCGGGATATGGCACAAACCATCCTGGTGTGCAGCCTCACCTCCATCGGGGCTTTTCTCTGT
>JAZDGR010000089.1:0-5814 GCA_043806735.1 bacterium
GAACGGCGACAGCAAGCTTCTCACGCAGCTGAACAGCTGCGTACATTGCGGGCTTTGTGCCGAGAGTTGTATCTTCTACCTGGCCACGCGAGATCCGCGTCTTACCCCGGCGAGGAAAGTCGATTTGATTGCCTCCATCTATAGACGGTACCATACCTTTACCGGAAAGTATCTGCCCGCACTGGTCCACGCCCGGGACCTGGACGATGCTTCAGCCGGGGAGATGGTCGACCTGCTCTTCGGTGCCTGTACCATGTGTGGACGCTGCACCATGCATTGCTCCGTTGGTGTTGATATTGCCTACCTGGTTGCAACCGGAAGAACCATGCTTTCCAATATGGGTTTAGTCCCGGCTACACTTGAATCAACGGTGCAGGCTGCAGTCGAAACGGGGAATAACATGGCCATACCCACCGAAGAGTTTGTGAAGACTTTGAAATGGATGGAGGATGAACTGACCGTTGAGGTCGGGGATCCGGCAGCCAGGATCCCTGTGAATGAACCGGAGAAGCGGATATTGTACACACTGAATCCGAGGGAACCCAAATTTTTCCCCCTCTCCATTGCGGCGATGGCCAAAATATTTTATGCAGCAGGTGAAAGCTGGACCCTCTCTACCCGGATGTATGATGTGACCAACTACGCCTATTTCTCCGGGAACCGCGAGGAGGCAAAACGGATAGCAAACAGGCTGTGGAAAGAGATGGAATCCCTGGATGCCGGAAGCCTGGTTCTCGCCGAGTGTGGACATGGAACCCGGGCCTTCCGGTGGGAGTCCCCCAACTACCTGAAACGGAGCTTCCCCTTCCCGGTTATGAGCTCCGTGGAGTGTATCGCAGGATATATCCGAGAGGGAAAGATCCGGCTGGATCCGGAGAAAATCCAGGAGACCGTCACTTTGCATGACCCGTGCAACCTGGTCCGCAACGGAGGCATCATCCGGGAACAACGGTTTGTACTCCATCAGTTTGTGAGGAATTTTATAGAAATGACCCCATCCGGGATAGATAATTATTGCTGCGGGGGGGGAGGAGGACTACTCTCCATGAGCGAATATAACGAACGGCGTATGAAAGTGGGAGAGATAAAAGCCGAACAGATCCGGAAAACCGGCGCCAAGATCGTCGTCACCCCCTGCCATAACTGTGTCGATCAGTTAATCCAGCTGAATGTGACATATAAACTAGGGATACAGATCAAAACCCTAGCTGAAATTGTCTCTGATGCACTGATCATAAATACCCCAAATCCATGAGCAACATGATTTACCTGGACAACTCTGCAACGACTTTTCCGAAACCTGATGTGGTTTACGATTTCATGTACCGCTTCTATCGCGAACACGGTGTCAATCCCGGTCGTTCGGGATTTGATGCCGGTATTCAGACAGAGGAGGTGATATTCAATACCCGGAAAATGCTTACCGATCTGTTCAATGGGGACGATCCGAACCGCCTTACATTCAGTTACAATGCCAGCGATTCGCTCAATATGATCTTACAGGGGTTGGCCAGTCGGGGCGACCATGTGATCACCACCATGCTGGAACACAACTCCGTACTAAGGCCTTTGTACCATCTTTCACTGGATGGGACAATTGAAGTCACCCACCTTCCATTCGACAGGAGTGGGTACGTCGACCCGGATGATTTTCGGAAGGCGATCCGCAAAAACACCAGGCTGGTGGTTGTAAACCATTGCTCCAATGTGATCGGCACTATCCAACCGCTGGCTGAGATCGGGAAGGTATGTAAGGAGAACGGCCTGATCTTCATTGTAGATGCAAGTCAAAGTGCCGGAGCAGTTCCTATAGACATGAAAGCTATGGGAATCGATGTGCTGGTATTCACCGGCCATAAATGCCTGATGGGTCCGACAGGTATCGGTGGATCTTATGTTATGGAAGGTATCCCGGTCAGAGGTACACGCTTTGGCGGGACCGGCGTACGATCAGCCCAGAAAACACACCTCGAAGAGTTTCCCTACCGGCTCGAGTGCGGTACACTCAACCTAGTCGGAGTTGCCGGCCTGTATGCAGGAGTCAAGTGGGTGCTGGAACAGGGCATTGAAAAGCTGCATCAGCAGGAGATCGTACTGTGGGATAAACTACGGCATGCGGTTCAGTCCCTGGACAATGTGATCACCTATTGCGCTACCAGTCCGGACAATAAAAATCCTGTCCTGAGCCTGAATATCAACGGATTTGATGCGGGAGATGTCGGCACTATGCTGGACGTTGATTACAACATCGCCTGCCGGACCGGTCTGCAATGTGCCCCACTGGTCCACAAAGTGCTGGGAACAGATACAATTCATGGAACAGTTCGCCTCAGCATCGGGCCTTTTAACACGGAAGATCAAATTGATACGGTGATCCAGGCCATTTCGGAAATAACATCCTTACGGCCGTTAGGATGCAATAAAACAGAGGAGAAGAGGTGCTTAAGGACTGAGCATTAAAACAGGAAAGTCTTTTTTTACGATCTCGAATGCAACTTACGTCTTACGTCCCTCGTCCCACGTCTCACGTCCCTCGTCTTTCGTCCTTCGTCTACACCTTCAGCTTCATATAATTGAGCGCGCTCCCCGCCTTGAACCATCCGATCTGCAGGGGGCTGTAACTATGATTCACCTGCATCTCCTCGGTGGTACCGTCGGCATGATGAAGCACCAGGGTCAATGGTACGCCGGGGGCAAAGGTATCCAACCCGATCACATCAACGGTGTCATCTTCCCGGATCCGGTCGTAATCACCGGGGCTAACGAAGGTCAGCGCGAGCATCCCCTGCTTTTTCAGGTTGGTCTCATGGATCCTGGCAAACGATTTCACCAGCACTACCCGGGTGTTCAGATGCCTGGGTTCCATAGCTGCATGCTCCCTGGAGGAACCCTCTCCGTAATTTTCATCCCCGATGATGATAGAGCCAATCCCTTTGCTCTTGTAATCACGGGCTACCTTTGAGACCTCTCCAACCTCCCCTGTGGTTTGATTTTTTACCGCGTTGGTCTTGTCGTTGAAGGCGTTAACAGCTCCCATCAGCAGGTTGTTGGAGATGTTATCCAGATGCCCGCGGTAGGTCAGCCAGGGACCTGCCATTGAGATATGATCTGTCGTACACTTTCCTTTGGCTTTGATCAGCAGCCGCAGTCCGGTCAGGTCTTTCCCACCCCAGGGGGTAAAAGGTTCGAGGAGCTGCAACCTTTCGGAAGAAGGATTTACCGTAACAGTGATCCCTGACTCATCGGCAGGGGGAGCGAGATAACCGGTTTCCCTGACCTCAAATCCATCGGGAGGAAGCTCATGCCCCGTCGGTTCATCCAGCATGACCTCCACTCCATCATTGTTCATTAGTTTATCTTTCAGTGGGTTGAAGGACAAGCTCCCAGCCAGCGATAGGGCTGTAACAATCTCGGGGGAAGCAACGAATGCATGCGTACCGGCATTGCCGTCATTCCGTTTGGCGAAATTCCGGTTGAAGGAGGTAATGATGGAGTTTTTGCGACTGGGATCATCCATGTGTCGCGTCCATTGTCCGATACACGGCCCGCAGGCGTTGGCCATTACGACTCCGCCGATTTCATCGAATACACGCAGTAATCCATCCCGTTCGGAGGTAAAACGGATTTGTTCCGAACCGGGTGTGATAATGTACTCTGATTTCACTTTCAGGTTTTTCTCCCTGGCCTGGCGTGCAACGGATGCAGCCCGGGTCATATCCTCATAGGAGGAATTGGTACAGGAGCCGATCAACCCGACATCCAGCTTTTCCGGGTAGCCATGTTCCCTCAGAAAGGTCGCCAGTTCGGAAACGGAATGCGCGGCATCCGGCGAGAAAGGTCCGTTTACATAAGGTTCCAGAGTGGAAAGGTCGATTTTGATCACCTGATCGTAATAGGTTTCCGGGCTTTTCAACACCTCTGCATCCGCCGTAAGCAGGTGGGCATGTGCATCGGCCAGAGCGGCAATCTCCGACCGGCCAGTGGCTTCGAGGTACGTTTTCATCTTGCCATCATATGGGAAGAGGGAACAGGTGGCCCCGATCTCAGCTCCCATGTTGCATATGGTGCCTTTGCCGGTACAGGACAAGCTCGCGGCACCTTCTCCGAAATACTCCACGATGAAACCTGTACCTCCTTTGACCGTCAGGATACCTGCCAGCTTCAGGATCACATCTTTCGGACTGGCCCAGCCGCGGAGTTTCCCGGTCAGCTCCACGCCCATCACCTTGGGCATCTTCAGCTCCAGCGGCATGCCCGACATCACATCTACTGCATCCGCGCCGCCAACTCCAATGGCCACCATTCCCAAACCGCCGGCATTGGGAGTATGGGAATCGGTGCCGATCATCATCCCGCCGGGGAAGGCGTAGTTCTCAAAGATCACCTGGTGGATGATCCCGGCGCCGGGCTTCCAGAATCCGATGCCGTACTTGGCGGAGACGGACTGTAAAAAGTCATAGACCTCCTTGTTCATTTGCAGCGCTTGCGGAAGGTCCCTGCCGACCCCCTCCTTCGCCAGGATCAGATGGTCGCAATGGACGGTGGCAGGCACGGCGCTGGTTTTGCGGCCGGCGGTGATGAACTGCAACAGCGCCATCTGGGCCGTAGCATCCTGCATGGCTACCCGGTCGGGTTGAAAATTCACATAATCTTTTCCCCGCTGGAAGGATTTGACCGGGAACGAATCATATAAATGGCCGGTCAGGATCTTTTCTGTCAGGGTCATGGGCTTTTTCCAGTTTGCCCGGGCAAAATCCGCCCCCATCGCGAGTTTCTGATATACTTCGCGGAGTTTTTTTACATCAATCATCATGGTTGTATGAAAAAAAATAATTAAAGAACAAATTTAACACTTCAAATAGAATAAATTTGTATACCCAAAGAAAATTAAAACCTAAGCTATATGGACGGAGAAAAAATCACTACCAAAAACGGAAAATTAGTTGCACCTGATCATCCGGTAATTCCCTTCATTGAAGGGGACGGGACGGGTCCCGATATCTGGAATGCCAGCGTGCGTGTGTTTGACGCCGCGGTAGAAAAAGCCTATGGCGGAAAACGGAAGATCATCTGGAAGGAGGTGCTAGCCGGACAGAAAGCCTTTGACCAAACCGGAGAATGGCTTCCGCAGGAGACCCTGGATATCATCCGGGAATACCTGGTTGCCATCAAAGGACCCTTAACCACCCCGGTGGGTGGAGGGATCCGGTCGTTGAACGTCGCCCTGCGACAGATCCTCGACCTCTATACCTGTTTGCGCCCGGTTCGATATTTTAAGGGGGTCCCTTCCCCGGTAAAACGGCCCGAACTGACCGACATGGTGATCTTCCGGGAGAATTCTGAAGATATCTACGCCGGCATTGAGTGGATGGCCGGGACACCGGAAGTGCAGAAGGTGCTCGATTTTCTGATAAAAGAGATGGCGGTGAAGAAGATCCGTTTCCCTGAATCATCCTCCATCGGTATCAAACCGGTATCGAAAGAGGGGACCGAACGACTGGTCAGGGCAGCCATCCTGTACACACTCGCACACAACAGGCCTTCTTTAACGCTGGTTCACAAAGGGAATATCATGAAATTCACGGAAGGACAGTTCAAACAATGGGGTTACGACCTGGCCGAACGGGAGTTTGGCGACAAGGTCTTCACCTGGCAACAGTATGATAAGATCAAAGCATCCCACGGAGAAGAGGCGGCCAACGCAGCGCAGGACGAAGCCATTGCCGCCGGCAAACTCATCATCAAGGATGTGATCGCCGACGCTTTCCTGCAGCAGATCCTTACCCGTCCGGCCGAATATTCGGTGATCGCCAC
>JAZDGR010000090.1:0-2665 GCA_043806735.1 bacterium
ACGGCATAAGCTTTGAATATCACAGCTAATAAATTTTCTTGACAAACCATATCTCGCTTAATATTGTGCATTATGCATGATATTAAACTAAATTTCCCCCCCAACTTATATTTCGGAACGAAAACGGAACTTGTTGTTGAAACCATTCGTACAGCAATCCTAATCGGAGATATCCTGCCCGGTTCCAAAATTACCGAACAACAGGTGAGGGATGCGCTAAAGGTAAGTTCTTCCCCCGTCCGTGAAGGCTTCCATCATCTTGAAGCCGAAGGTCTATTGACCCGGGTACCTCATATCGGAACGACAGTAACATCCATGGAAATTGAAGACGCAAAAGAGCTGTATCGGATTCAATCGCTGCTGCAGGGTGTTGCGGTCCAAATCTGTAACAGAAAGCTGAAAGAGGAGGATATCGCCGAGGCCGAAAGACTCAACGCTGAAATGAAAAAAATGGCACGAAAAAAGATGGATGTGAAATCAATGCGGGTTATCAACTATAAATTTCATATGATACTCTGCGGTGTGAATACCTATCCCTGGCTCACAAGATTAATTTCAGCACTGTGGATTCGGTTACCCTCCCAAAGTGTATGGTTAATACCAAAACGGGCGATGATTATCGTTCAGGAGCACGAAAAGATATTGAATGCCATTAAGAAAAAAGACGGGATTTCGGCTGGATCGGCGATGAAGGAACACTTGCAGAACTCTATGAAAACACTTTTTGAAAATAGCGTCGGATAGATTTTTACTATCAAGTGCAACTGCTGAAATAGGGAGAACAAGTATGATCGAAACGATTATGAGCAAAGCAAATAAAATGTTCAGAGATGAGGTGCGAAGATTTGCTGCCAAAGAAATTAAACCGTACGTCAAGGAATGGGAGAATCAGGGAAAATATCCTGATGAATATTACCAGAAGCTCTCCGATATGGGGTTTATGGGGCTGCTTGTCCCTGAAGAATATGGCGGATCGGGGGGAACTTTGCTGGATCTGGTTATTTTATGTGAAGAAATGGGAAAGGTGGGGGTTTCATTGCCGTTGACACATGTTTCCGCGTGTTGCCGTGTAATATATAACCAGGGCAGTGAAGAAATAAGAAAGCGGTACCTACCGGATATGGCTTCCGGAAAAAAGATCGGTGCATACTGCCAGACAGAACCCGACGCGGGTTCCGATACCGGCAACATGACATCTTTTGCTGAAAAAAAGGACGGATACTATCTTCTGAACGGAACGAAAACATTTATCTCGAACGGTAGAATTGCCGGCGTCTACGTTGTATTGGCCAAGACGGAGATCATCCCTGCAAAACCATCCAGAGGGATCGCCATGTTTGTCGTCGATCGCGATCTGTCCGGTGTGAAGGTGGGAAGAACCGAGGAATTAATGGGCCGCCATTGTTCCAGTTTGGATGAAGTCATTTTTAATAACGTTAAGGTCCCGGAAGAAAATCTATTGGTTCCCGCCGGGAGTAAGGGATTCAGGGAAATCATGGCAGAATTTAACGGGGAGCGCTGCGGCAACTCCGCTTTTTGCATCGGTTTTGCTCAAGGCGCATATGAGCGAACGTTACAATACTGTAAACAGCGGGTTCAGTTCGGAAAGCCGATCGCCGATTTTCAGGGCAACCAATGGACTTTGGCAGAGATGGCCATCCAGATTCAGGCGGCTCGGCTTTTGCTTTATGATGCTGTGGTCAAGTCGGAGCGGGGTGAAATTATTGCCAAAGAGGCAGCCATGGCAAAGAAATATGCGAATGAGATGGCAGTCTGGGTATGTGACAAGGCGATTCAACTCCATGGTGCTTATGGATATACGGTGGACTATGAGGTGGAGCGCTTCTATCGGGATGTCAGAGGATGGTCCATGGGCGGCGGTACAACCCAGATTTGCCTGAACCGAATCGCGCATGCGATTTTAAGAAAATAAAATGCGGGATAGGAGGATAATAGGATGGGAACTACTGAAACATTAGCTGCCTTTTTGGTTGAGACTGGATCTGGAGATTTTCCTGCGGGGGTTATTGAAAGAGGGAAAGAGTTGCTCATCGATTTCGTCGGCGGAGCGCTGGGCGGATCAAACACCAGAGTTGGGAATATCCTGGCGGATTACATAAAAGAAAAAGGGTCTAAACCTGAAGCAGGAATTATTGGGAAGAATTTCAAGACCACCGCCGCTTATGCTTCATACCTGAATGGGGTTTTTAACCACGCCACGGAACTGGAGTCGGTAAGCCAGCGCACGTCTCCCAACCCGTTGGCGGTTATTGCAACTTCTCTTGCTGTAGCTGAAAAAATGGATCTTTCCGGAGCGGAGGTTCTTGAGGGGCTAATTCTCGGGTTCGAAATTCAGGGGCGAGTGGGGGGAGTGTCTTTAAAAGGCATTAGCAAGAAAGGGAGGATAAGCATATTCAATCATTTGGGGGCGGCTGCATGCGCCAGTAAAATTATGAAGTTAAATGTCCATCAAACCAGAATGGCTTTGGGCATCGCGGCTTTTCAGGCAGGCGGATTAATTACAAATGTGGGAACCATGGCCCACGTACTGGAGTTGGCGGTTGCAGCCCGCGACGGGATAGAAGCAGCTGAACTGGCAAAAAGGGGGTGTACCGCTCACCCGGACATTATTGAGGCTCCCCAGGGGTTTTGTGATGCGCTGATC
>JAZDGR010000091.1:0-2967 GCA_043806735.1 bacterium
AAACTGGCAGGTTCTCATTCCCGAACAGGCCGATGTTTTACAGGGGGTGAACCTGGCCGGCGACCGGATGATCGCCATATACATGCACAAAGCGTCAAGCAAAGCCCTGGTCTATGATTACGACGGAATTCAACTGGGCGAAATGATCCTCCCTGCGGTCGGCACCCTGGCCGGATTTAACGGCAAAAAAGGCGATAACGTAGCTTTTTACGGCTTTACCTCATATACGTTCCCGACAACCATTTATAGATACGATGTTGCCGCAAACAGTTCGGAGGTATATATCAGCCCCGAACTCGATTTTGATCCTGACAGGTACGAAGTGAAACAGGTGGAGTATCCCGGTAAGGACGGGACAGTCATCACCATGTTCATCGTGCATAAGAAAGAGCTGAAATTGGATGGGAACAACCCAACCTTACTCTACGGATACGGCGGATTTAACATCTCCATGACACCCGGGTTCAGCGTGTCACGGCTGGCTTTCCTTGAACAGGGAGGTGTGTATGTAGTGCCCAACCTGCGTGGCGGAGGTGAATACGGAGAAGATTGGCACAAGGCAGGTACCCTGGAGCGCAAGCAGAACGTCTTTGACGACTTTATTGCAGCAGCGGAATATCTGATCAGCGAAAAATACACCTCTTCCGAAAAACTGGCGATCATGGGCGGTTCCAACGGCGGTTTGCTGGTTGGCGCCTGCATGACCCAGCGCCCTGATCTTTTCAAGGTAGCCATTCCACAGGTAGGTGTGCTGGACATGCTCCGGTACCATAAGTTTACCATCGGCTGGGCCTGGGCTACCGATTATGGAACCAGCGAGACCAAAGAGGGGTTCGACTACCTGATCAAATATTCTCCGCTCCACAACATCAGGGAGGGGGTGAGCTATCCGGCTACGATCGCCGTTACGGCCGATCACGATGACCGGGTGGTTCCGGCCCATACCTTTAAATTCATTGCCACGTTGCAGGCAGCCAATGCCGGGCCAAATCCAATCCTGGTGCGCATCGAAACCAAGGCAGGTCACGGCGGCGGGAAACCAACCACCAAGGTGATCGATGAATACGGCGACGTGTGGTCGTTCCTCTTCTGGAACCTGGGGGTTCGACCCAAATTCTGACCCCACCCAACTTTTTCCTTCTTCTTTTTGTCTTGACAATAGGGAAAAAAGTTTTCAACAACCTATAACCTTTTGCCTGTTCACCGGATAAATGTCCGGAAAACAAGTTTATGGTACGTTATTCAGATGCAAAGATCATTGAGGGAATCCGGAAGAAAAAGAGTGGCTGTCTCAACTTTGTGTACAAGGATTACTTTCCGTTGATTCTTGCCTTTGTTGAGAAAAACTCGGGAACTCTCCAGGATGCCCAAGATGTGTTTCAGGACGGGTTGATGGCGTTGTACCTCCGGTGTCGCGACCGGGAGTTGACGCTCAACTGTGCCCTGCGGACCTACTTTTATTCGGTATGCCGGAACCTCTGGCTGCAACGGCTGGAACGGAAATACCGGATCCTCTATTGGGCCGACCTTACAGTACATGAGCCGGAAGAGGGTTACGAGGGAAAGGATGGCCTGACCAAGGAGCAGAAGCTGGCCCGGCACCGCATTTTCTGGAAACACTTCAACCAGCTTCCCGACGACTGCCAAATGATCCTAATGATGTATATGGATAAAATACCCTGTAAAAATGTGGCGGAAACACTTGGTTTCACTGATGAAAACTACGCAAAAGTCAGAAAGTATTTATGCAAGAACCTGCTGCGGAAAAGAGTAAAACGAGACCCCGAATATCAAACCTGTATCAATCATGGATAACCTGCATACTATAGACGATTGGATTACCCATTACCACGAGGGAATATTGAAAGACGCCGAACTTGAACAATTCCTGGAGATCCTGAAAAAAGATCCCTCTGTCAGAGCCGAGACGGCACTGGATAAAGAGCTCAATGACTTCCTGGAAGACCGGGATTTGCTGGAATTCCGGAAATTTTTAGAAAAATCCCATGACAAAAAATATCCGAATCTCGGCATCAACCTCCTGTTGATCGCTGCTTCCCTGCTCTTTCTCCTGGCATTGGCGGGAGGCTGGATCCATTTGTATCCGGGTGGTAAAAACCACTTTTTCAATGTTACTGCCCATCAAAAATCAGGGAAAATCTCCCCGGCAGACAATCGCACTCATCCAGCCTTCTCCTCCAGGAGATCACCGGAGTACCCCGGAATCAACGGTTCGGAGCAGCTTGCAAAACCCCTTGTTCTGGCGTCTTCCTACGATCCGTTGCCTTACCTGGAAGGACTTGTAGAGGTTGTTACCCGGGCTGAGAAGTTTTCCTTACTCGCTCCAGGATACATGATCCGGATAAAACCGGGAGAACCGGTCCTGCTGAAATGGGAATCGGCCCTGCCCGGATCGCTCTCGCTGGAGGTGATTAACAACAAAGGGAAGCGGGTAGCGGAGTTCAAGGATATCAGTGGCGGCAAGCTGACACTGGAAACGAAACAATTGAAAAAGGGATTGTACTATTGGAAGTTCCTACAGGGCGATAACCTGGTGTGTGTGGGAAAGGTCACCATTCGGAACTGACGGATTTATAGGAGATGATTCACAAACAGATTTGGATTTTATTGCTGTTTTCAGGGCTTTCGATTGAAGGTTTGGCGCAGGTTTTTACTTCCCGGATCGATTCCCTTTCCCTGACAGGATTCTATTTCCGGGAAGGAAACGACCAGGTGATCCACCGCGACTTTGACCAGGCCGTTCGTTCATACCATACTGCGCTGGATTATACCAGTCAGCCAGACCAACAGTCCCGGATCCATCAAAATCTCGGATGCGTCTATTATTTGAGGGGCGAATATGAGAAGGCGACCACGCATTTTACCTATGCGGTTCACTTGTTACGAACAAGCGGAGATTTGTCAGAAAGCCGACTGGCCGGGTTAAGCCTGAATATCGGTTCGGCC
>JAZDGR010000092.1:0-5428 GCA_043806735.1 bacterium
GAGATACTTAGGAACCTACCTGCAGTGTCTGAACAATACGGCTCTGGTATACCGGGATCTTCAGGAAACACTAAAAGCGGAAGCGACCCTGAACGAGGCCCTGAACCGTAGCCGGGAACTGGAGTTTTTGCCCGGCATCGCGATGAGTCTCAATAACCTGGGACTTATTGAGATTGAAAGAAAATCCTACCAGGAAGCTTTGTCTGTCTACAGGGAAGCCCTGCAGATCAACCAGCAGCTGAACGACAGCATCGCCATTGCCGGGACCTATAATAACATCGGATTGATCCACGAGGAGACCGGGTCGTACCGGAAAGCCCTGGAGTACTATAAATCATCGTTGCAGATCAGCGAACGGCTGAAATACCTGTATGGTATTTCCAATACTTCGACCAACATCGGGAAAATATACAGTATACTCCAACAGTCCGACAGTGCGAAAGCTTACCTGGATCGCGGTTTAGCTGCAGCACAACTGGGCGGCATGCTGCATCTCCAGCAACAAAGCTACCTTCAACTGGCCGAACTGTATCAGTCGACCGGTCAATATCAAAAAGCGCTCGGGACCTATCGCGAATATTCAACTGTTAAAGACAGTATATTTAATCTGGAGAGTTCGAAACAGATAGCGGATATGGAGGCGAAATATGAGACGGAGAAAAAAGAAAAGGAGAATGTAATCCTCCGCAAAGATAATGAATTGCATAAAACCGCTCAACGGTTGCTCATTGTTGCTATTTCCGCATTGATTATCCTTGCTGTTCTTCTATTTGGACTTTTTCGTTACAAAGCACGGTTACTCAGGCAACGGACAGTCCTGTTTGAACAAGAGCAGAAGATGAAATCCCTGGAACTCGAAAAAAAAGAGCTTGAGAGGCAACGGCTCGAAGACCAGATGTTTGCCGAACAGGAGATCAACCGGTTGCAGCAAATCAAACTGGAAGAACAAAACCGGAAACTGGCCGCCACTGCGCTCCAGATCACCGGGAAAAACAAGATCCTGACCGATATCCTGGAAGAGGTTGACAAAACCAGAAAAGAAGGAGTGGCAGATACGGAAGCCTGTTTCCGGCAGATCAAACGGACCGTTAATGCTAATCTAAACCTGGATAAAGACTGGCAACAGTTTAAACGCCATTTCGAAGAGGTTCACCCCGATTTCTTTATCCGGTTAAACCAGCGCTATCCTGACCTTACTTCTGGAGAACAGAAAATTTGCGCCTATTATCGAATCAACCTCAACACAAACGAAATTGCCCAGATCCTCAACGTGACCATCTCAGGTGTTCAGAAAAGCCGCCACCGGTTGCGTAAAAAGATGCGGATTGACTCAGCAACAGAACTGGCGGAATTCATGCTTACCTTCTAATCCGTCCCTCCTCCTTCGTCCTTCGTCCTTCGTTCCTCGTCCCTGTCCAACCTTTGTCCAAGGCTGAAATTTGCTTTCCCCTTATCCCCGGTAGTACATTTGACTGATCGGAAACAGCTTGCCAAGTAACAATAAATTTAAAAATTCAGGGAGAACCGTATCATAAAAAAAATTAACTATTGCTCAGCAAAACCATCGACTGTTTTTTTATTAATTATTACAGTCATTGTCATTTTTTCTTTCTTATTGCCAACATCTTGCAAAAAAAAGGATCAAGAGAATGATAATCCTCCAGGACTTGTGCAAGGTCTTTTCATGGATGCCAATTTCAGAGGGACCCATAACTCATACTCAGGTAATACAAATGACGGACACAGGGGCAGTATCATTCAGCAGCTTGACCTTGGATTACGCTATATCGAACTCGACATTATCTACTCAATATTTATGGGTTATGATTTCCATGTAGGTCATTCTGCGGATGAAGACAGGATAGATCATAGTCATGGCAATCCCTCATCTCATTTGCTGAGTGATTGGCTGACCGTCATAAAAAACTGGTCCGACCAGAATCCATCCCATGCCCCTGTTGTTATTGCCATAGAAACAAAAAATGAACTTGCTGATTATGAGTGGGATGGCATGAATAAGTTGATAAGCGAAATATTCGGTGGAAAGGTTATTGATAAGTCTAAATTTAATCACGCGACGGCAACCTATGCAAGCGTTAAGGGGAAAATTTTTATCGTTTCCATACCGGAGAACAGCTCCCTGCCCGGAGATGAATCCTATATATTTAAGGCAAAAGGGTATACGGCAGATCCTGCTAAGGATTCTCATGTGTTTTATACGATCCATGCCGACAAGGCTCAGACACCCGCTTTTGTGCAAAATGTCAGGAATGCAAAAAAGTCAATCCGGCTGGCTTTTTTTACAAGCGGGTACACTTCGCTACCCATCCCCAATTATCCTTCCTGCGATGAACCCTATTTTGGATGGTATGCCAGTTATTGTGAAGATAACCATGTTGTCCCGGATTTTAATTTTGACTCAGTCAGCTGGCTTGCAGAACAGAGCCATGACACAGGTATTTACGTGGACTGCGCTGTCAACAGCTCCGGTTATGTTGTGGAAGTTCATCATCCACAGAACAATAATACTGAGCTGTGGTACAACACGGGAAAAATAGCGCCCGACGGACAAACCATTCAGTGGTTCTCCGTACCGGATAGTTCCCGTAATTATGATACCGGGCGTCATCCATCGGTGGCGATCAATGATGCCGGAATGGTGGTGGAAGTCCATGGTTCTGAAAATAATATTGATCTGTTTTATCGTACCGGGACACTGGACATAAACACCGGGGTCATCAACTGGTTGCAACAGAAGAAACACGACGAAGGACATTACCCCTCCGTCGCGATTAACAATGAAAATATGGTGGTGGAAGTTCATCAATCGGAGAACCATACGGAGCTGTGGTACAATGTCGGGAAAGTGAATCAGGATGGGACGATCAAATGGGGAGACAATGCCGGTTACCGGAATTATACATCCGGGAAAAATGCTTCCGTAGCCCTTCATGGAGATCAAATCCTTGAAGTACATAATTCCGCTGCCGATTACATGTGGTGCCTTATCGGGTTACTCAATGTCGCTGAGAAAAAAATCGACTGGAAAGACACCCGGGGACATTCAACCCATTGCTATCCCTTTGAAGGCGAAGGAAATCTTTATCCGGATGTCGCATTCAACGGATCCTCTGCTGTTGAGGTTCAGCAATACTCCGGGAATATAAGATTGCGCCCGGGTAAACTCAGTAACACGGTCATGGCCTGGGGCGCACGCAAGCACCCTGCTTCATCCTCCTCGGAACCTTCGGTTGCAATGAATAACAACAATGTTTTGCTGTTTTATAACGATGCGTCGAAAAATCTGAAATACCAGCTGGGCACTCTTTCCAAATGATTACACCTTACAATGATAAAATGATAAAGCAATGAAAAAAGCAAACAATCTGCCTGTAAATTCAGGGATCTGGATTCAGGCGAGCATGATCTTCATGCTGGTATTCACGTTGTTCGTTTCTTCCGGATGCAAAAAAAATGAGGATACCGGCCCTCCTGATCCTCCCGGGCTGGATGATACTACTCTCTTTATCAATGCCAGCTTCAGGGCAAGTCATAATTCTTACTGCGGCAATATCGATGATGGTCACAGAGCAAGCATTCACCAGCAACTGGATGCCGGACTGCGGTTTGTCGAGTTCGATATCCATCATAGTGGTACCAGTTTCAGTGTTGGTCATTCAGGCGCGGGTGATGCGGTAGATCATAGCCATGGCAATCCGGCGTCGAACAACCTTCCGGATTGGGTAAGTGTGGTGGCAACATGGTCACGGAATAACCAGGGACACATACCCGTCATTCTTGCTCTCGATATGAAAGCTGATTTTTCAAAGGAGGAACTCGTAAGATTGAATAAGTTACTAAGCGATACTCTTGGTGACCGGCTCTTCATGTCGAGGGATTTTAAGCCTTCCAGGAGATTGAATGAACTGGCGGGCCGGGTAATGGTTGTGCTGTCAGGGAATTTTGATGCCCGTGAACGCTATTCCAAATTTAAAAATGATAGCCTGAAATGCTTTGTGGAATACCAGAAGGGAGACCCCAGACTTCAGGGCGAACTCTTTTACGCTGCCAAAAGTCCAAATTGTTCATGGGTACATGATGAACGGCTTAAGGGGAAGTTCGTACGGCTATGGGATGTAACTAACGGGGATTGTCAGAAACCGGCGCCCAATCTGCCGGCATCCAACTCCCCGTACTTTGGATGGTATGCCAGGTATTGTGAAGATATCCATGTTGTTCCTGATTTTGGATTTTCAACAGTCAGCTGGCTCGCAGAACAGAGCCATGACAAAGGTTTCGGCGTGGACTGCGCTGTCAACAGCTCCGGTTTTATAGTGGAAGTTCATCAATCACAGAACAATCCTAATGAGCTGTGGTACAACACGGGAAAACTATCTACTGACGGGAAATCAATTCAATGGTTTTCTGTCAGCAATAGTTCCCGTAATTATGATACCGGGGACCATCCGTCGGTGGCGATCAATGATGCCGGAATAGTGGTGGAAGTCCATGGTTCTGAAAATAATAATGACCTGTATTATCGTACCGGGACACTGGAGATAAACACCGGGGTCATCAACTGGTTGCAGCATAAGAAACACGACGAAGGAGAAAAACCCTCCGCCGCGATTAATAATGATAATATGGTCGTTGAAGTACATCAGGCTCCTTCCAGCGGTGAGCTGTGGTATAATGTCGGGAAAGTAGATCCGGATGGGACGATCATATGGGGAGCCAATGCCGGTTACCGGAATTATACAACCGGGTATTCCCCTTCCGTAGCCCTCCAGGGAAACCAAATCCTGGAGGCACATAATTCCTCTGAACATTACATGTGGTGTATTATCGGATTACTCAATCCCACTGAGAAAAAAATCGACTGGAAAGACGCTCATGGAAATAATACATACACCTACCCATGTGAAGAACAGGAGAGCTTATATCCGGATGTCGCATTGAATGCACAATCTTCTGTCGAAGTACACAGATCAACACACGGATTATGGTGGCGCCCCGGTAAAACAAGTAACACGGTGATGGCATGGGGAAAAAGTTTACAGGAAGCTTCAACCTATACAGAGCCTTCAGTCGCAATGAATACAAATTTTGTTCTGATGTATTATAATGATGCTTCGGATAATCTGAAATACCGGCTCGCTACGATCCAATGAAAAAACATATTGACATCTCCCTACAGGGAACATTTTCAACGAAGAGAACCTACCGGTTTGAAGTCTACCGGGAAGCATCAAATCTCCGGATTAAGGGTTATGTTCAATTTACTTCCCCATCTGAAATGTGGATCGCTACCGAAGGAGAAGAGGAGGTTGTTGATAAATTCCAGGATTGGTGCAAGAGGAATTTCTCTTCGGAAGAGGTTGTCATGCGGGTAGTAAAGCCCGGAAATATAATGAATTACAATGAGTTT
>JAZDGR010000093.1:0-28520 GCA_043806735.1 bacterium
TAATGTATTCGATGGCAATACCGTAGCAATTTCCGCCAGTAAAACGGAACATTCAGTCCTGTTAAATAACGAGTTTGATTACAACCGTAACGCCGGCCTCAGCCTTGACGGGCAATCGGACATGGACACCCTCACCGGCAATACGTTTCGGATGCCTACCGTTTTTCATGTTGCCAATAGTTCGACAAACGATATTGACGCCCTCAACAATACCTGGATGCCGGGGGACACGGCCCTGATTTCCGAGAAGATCTTTGACAAACACGACAACCCGGCCAAAGGGGAGGTATTCTGGTGGCCGGTCAACCCGTCACCCCCGGTTACCTGGCAAACCGATCCTCCTTGCGACATGGCCGAACCGCAATCAACCTGGTACGGCTATCCAGAAGTGGGTTATCCGGCTCCGGTCAAATTCGCCGATAGCCTCTATTTTGATACTGAAGATAAAATGGTCGGCGCCGCGTCGGTAAAATTTGTCACTTCCCGGGGATGGTATGTTGCCCTCAATTACCGTCCATCCGGTGATTCCCTGGCTTCCTGGACGTTGAGTGAAACCGATTCCCTCTATTTCTGGGTCAAAACAAAAAAATTCATTCCTTACGGCTTCCAGTACTTCCAGATCCGGATCGGCGACCGCCAGGGCAACTACTTCCGGTATGCGGCGTCCCCCAACCTCCTGAACAATGCCCATGAAGTGTGGAAACGGTATGCCTTCCCGCTCACCGGGAATGCAACTTTCCAGCGGGCAATGGTGGGCCAGATGTCGTGGGACGATGTGAATTACGTGGAATTTTGGGCCGACACCTGGGATTTTGGCTACACCCTCTGGCTCGACGGGGTTCAATTCTTTAATTGCGAACCCGTTACCGGACAAGAAATGCCTCCGGCAAAGGAACCGGTTATTGTCCGGAATTACCCGAATCCCTTTTCCGGATCCACTACCATCGGATTTGAGCTGGCTCGACGGGAATACGTAGTACTGTCGGTCTCTGATATCAGGGGAAATCCGGTGGTAACACTCCTGGATAACGTACTGGATCAGGGTCAGTACAACATTGACTTTCCCGGGGAGGGTCTTCCTCCGGGGATCTATTTTGCCCTCCTCCGAACGAATGAAAAATCCAAGGTCATTAAAATGGTGAAGATCAACTAGTTCAATCTCTCAAACGCCTCTGCCCCAGTGTAAAGTGCGAAGCCAGAAGTACGAAGTACGAACGCAAGTTAGAAGTACGAAGTTCGAAGTTCAAAAAAATCCGTGAAAATCTGCGTTGCCGAAGGCATCAGTGTCATCCGCGTACCATTGTAAAATAGCGAGGTAGCGAGGCGGCGAATAAGAATTTTGATACCTTTGCATGCACGTTTTCATATATGTAAAAGGAACCGGGTGAACGAGAGAAAAAAAGTACTAGTGGGTTTGAGCGGGGGAGTGGACTCTGCTGTGGCAGCAGTTCTGCTGAAACGGCAGGGGTTCGAGGTCATCGGGGTGACCATGGCGATCTGGGACGGCCGGTACAGCGCTTCCGGGAAGCATGCCTGTTACGGGCCCGATGAAGAAGAAGAGATCCGGGAAGCGCGAGAAATTGCCGGGCTACTCGAAATCCCGTACCATGTGTTTGATTGCGCGGCAGAATACAAGGAATCGGTGCTAAAGTATTTTAAAACCGAATACCTCTCAGGCCGTACCCCCAATCCCTGTGTAAAATGCAACCAGTTAATCAAATTCGGACTGCTGCCGCTGCTTGCGGAAAAAGGAGGATTACCTTACGACTATTTTGCCACCGGCCACTATGCACGGGTGGAATGGAGCGCTTCCGGAAACCGGTTTTTACTGAAAAAAAGCGTTGATCAAAAAAAAGATCAGACCTATTTCATCTACCGGCTGTCACAGGATCAATTGAGTAAAGTACTTCTTCCTTTGGGCGGATACACCAAAGAAGAGGTGAAAAAACTGGCCCGCGAAGCGGGAATACCGGCCGTGGACAAAGAGGAGAGCCAGGATTTCTACGGCGGTGATTTCAAGGACCTCCTGGAAATGGAAGAGACGCCCGGAGATATCATGCTGACCTCGGGCCAGGTTTTAGGTACCCATAAAGGTTTCTGGAACTACACCATCGGACAACGGAAAGGATTGGGAGTCGCCTATTCGGAACCCCTGTACGTAGTGAAATTGGATCCGGATCAGAACCGGGTGATTGTCGGCACGAAAAACGAAACCCTGAAGACAGGTTTCACCGTTACGGATCTCAACTGGATCGCCATTCCCCGGCTGGAACAACCCATGGAGGTCGCGTGTAAAATACGATCGGCACAAAAAGAACGGGAAGCCCGGATCGAACCTGCCGGCCAGGGAGCTGTCCGCGTGACGTTTTTCCACCCCAACGACGCCATCGCTCCCGGACAAAGCGCTGTGTTCTACGACGGGGATAATGTGCTAGGAGGAGGAATCATTGTTTAATTAAGAATTCAGAATTCAGAATTAAGAATTAAAATGACCAATGACCAATGACTAATGACCAAAGACCAATGACCCTATGAAAATCTTCTGCCTCTCTGTTTTACTGGTCCTGCTGAATGGGACCGGTTTTGCCCAGGATAAAAGCCGGATCAGCCCGCAGGATCTGAAGAAACATGTTGAATTTCTGGCCTCCGATTCCCTGAAAGGCCGTAAACCCGGTACTCCCGAAGCGGGAATTGCCGCCAGGTACATCCTTCAGAACTTCCTGTCAGATGGACTCAAACCCCTCTGTGATAACGGGTTTCAGTACTTTTATGTGGTGACCGATGTGCACCTTGGTGGAAATAACCTGCTTTCCCTCGGTGGGATCCAGTACGAAGTAATGACGGACTTTGTTCCGCTGGCTTTTTCCTCCAGCGGAAGGGTGTTTGCTCCGGTTGTTTTTGCAGGATATGGATTTGACATTGAACAGGATAGCTTAAAATGGAACGACTACCAGGGGCTGGATGTGACCGGGAAATGGGTACTGATCTTCCGTGCCGATCCCGAACCTGATAATGCGGATAGCAAATTCATCCCTTTCAGCGATGTCCGCAGTAAAATCCTTACCGCCAAAGACAAAGGAGCTGCCGGTGTGCTCCTGGTTACGCCAAAAAGCATGGAAAAAGAGGATAAGCTGATGTCTCTTGTGGTGGAAAATAACGAAGTCACCGCCGGTATTCCCGTGATTCACCTGAAACGAACCATGGCAGACAAGTTTTTACAGTCTGCCGGGTTTACGGCGGATAGCCTTGATGCGCTGATCATCGCTGAGAAACGACCCAGAAGCATACTGTTATCAGATAGTCTGCTTGCTCAAACGGAGGTGATTCAGGAGAAACAGCAAACCGTGAATGCTGTTGCCATGCTGGAAGGGAACAATCCTGCATGGAAAGACCAGTACCTGGTGATCGGAGCCCATTATGACCATCTTGGAATGGGAGGCCCCGGTTCCAATTCCCGGATGCCGGATACCATTGCAGTGCATAACGGAGCGGATGACAATGCCTCAGGTACGGCGATGGTGATTGAACTAGCCAGGATCCTTTCGCAAAAAAAATCAGAGCTGGGAAGAAGTATCATTTTTGTTGCTTTCAGTGCCGAAGAGATGGGCCTGCTGGGTTCCCGGTTCTTCATCGACAATCCCCCCGTACCTCTGAAGGGGATCAAAGCGATGTTCAACTTCGATATGGTCGGGCGCTTCGATAAGGAGAAGAACTCCATCTCGGTGAGTGGTACCGGCACTTCGGTCGAGTCCGATTCCTTGCTCCGAATCTTTGAAAAAGAACTGCCTTTTCAGGTTACGCATGCTTCCGACGGGTATGGACCCTCCGACCATACTGCCTTTTACGCAGCCAATATCCCTGTCTTCTATTTCAATACGGGCGTTCACATCGATTACCATACCCCGTTCGACGATACGGAAAAACTGGATTTTGACAACGAAGCAAGAGTTGCCGGTTTTGCCACCGATGTCATCCTGGCTGTCGACCGGTTGAACCAACCGTTAACGTTTCAGGAATCGGGCAGTAAAACAAATGTCGGCCGCATGGGACGCAAATTGAAAGTTACCCTGGGGATCATGCCCGATTTTGCCGGGACCGAAAAACGTGGACTCCGGGTGGATGGCGTGACCAAAGGAGGTCCGGCTGATCGTGGAGGCCTCCAGAAAGGAGATATCATCATCTCCATCAACGGCCTGAAGGTGGGAAATATCTATGAATATATGTCGCGCCTGTCAAAGCTGAAACACGGACAAACCATCAGCGTGGAGGTGATCCGCAACGAAAAAAACGAAGTATTATTGATCCAGTTGTAAGGGGGGTAACCCGATGAACGAGTTCTTTTCAGAAGCTTTTCTCCTTAAATTTGTCAAGTTCGGGATCGTCGGTTTCTCAGGTGTCATTGTCGATTTCTCGATCACCTTCCTCTGCAAGGAATACCTGAAGATCCAGAAATACATCTCCAACGCCATTGGCTTTACCATCGCCGCAACGACCAACTACATGATGAACCGGGTATGGACATTCGAAAGCCACAACCCGAATATCATGATTGAATTTACCCGGTTCTTCATCATTGCGCTGATCGGCTTGGGAATCAACAGCGCCATCGTATGGGCGATGTCGGGAAAGCTGAAGGTCAATTTCTATATTTCCAAACTGGTTGCTACCGTCGTGGTCACAGCCTGGAACTTCCTGATCAACGCGTACTATACTTTTGTATAAGCGCTACCGGGTTTTCGTCATCGACTTGGGGATGCAGATGATGTAATCGGCTTTCCCCAGATGCTCGGAAGAAAGGCTGTCGAGGGATTCCTGCTCCACACAGGTGATGGTCAGGATGTTTGTGTCAAAGGGAAATCTCCTGGCATAATCTTTCAGATACCACACAGTGCCTTCAAAATTGTCGCTGTGGTAAGCTCCGTTAAAATGGAGGATGGTGATCCCCTCTCCCAGATTTTTATAAATGAAATATCCCATCGTTGCATCTTTCATGGCCTGCGCTTCGGCAAGATGCATGCTCTGATGCGTAGGGCCTCCTTCCTGAAACATGGCATTCATGGATTTGTAGCAATTCAGGTTCGAGTCGTACTTGATGGGCAGGGGAGCGATCATGGCCCGCTGGTATCCATTGATGCTATCGAGACCTGAGAATCCCTTGGAATTGACAATGGCGGCATACCTTCGCGGGATATTCGTGGCGACAAACTTCAGTCCGTGTTCCCGCGCATAATCGACCAGAGGAGCATAATCGGTCTTGTAGTTCGACCAAAGCTTCGCTTCGTTCTCGAAATCTTTTTTCCGGATGAACTTCCGGGTATATTCATTCAGCAATAGCTGGTTGTCGGTTTCAAACATTTCGGCAGCGAGAACCAACCGGTCGTTTTTTGCTTCGCAGAGATCTTTCATGAGTTCGAATTCCAGCCAGTGGGAGATCGGATTGTCGTGCAATTCACCGAAAAAGACCACCTGGGAATTCTCCGCATCTTTCAGCAGGTCTTTGTATTTTGCTTTTTTTCCTTTGGCGTCATAGATCAGGTATGCGGGTTTGTCGGATAACCCTGCACTGATCAGCAACACGGAACAGAAGGCGAAAATTATAGAACGGATTTTCATAGGCTTGATTTATTCATTTTCTGTGTCGGGTTCTTCCGGGATTTCTTCATCCACGGTCTCTGGCATGACCGGTTCTACGGGTTGTACATAGGTTCTGGATAGAATCGCATTGTACTTGCCTGGATCTTTCAGGATTTCCAGCGCCATGGCCAGTTCAGGATCGTTCTCCAGGGAGGCCTCCACCTTTCCTTTCTGATAATAGTACCGCGTCACGATATCCATTCTGAGAAGTTCCTTGATCTGGCCCTCGTACTTGGTGATATCCGCCTGCTTATCTTCAGCCATGTGTGCCTTCAGATGGGCATACTCTTCCTTGAGCCCGTCGAAATAATGCTCCTTTTCAGCTTCAGTCTTGAGACGATCCAGCGCCTGTTCGCTGCGGGTAGTATAGGTGTAATTCTTATCCTTAATGAAAGCAAGGAAATCCTGGTATGTGCTGTCCGTGATTTTAAAATCAGCGACAGGCCCGATCTCCGGATGTTCCCGGCGATATTGTGTGGCAAAATCAAAGATCAGGAATTTGCTGTAGAGGGTCAATGCAATCTGGCTGAACTTCCGGGGCTGTACCGTAACATCGGGAGTGATCCCTCCGCCGTCATATACTTTCCGGCCGTTTTTTGTCTGAAACTCCCGGATCAGCGAATCGGGAATTTTTGTGAAATATCCGTTGTTGTCTTTATGGCTGTAATCAATTGCCTGTATGCAACGGCCGCTCGGGATGTAGTATTTCGCAACGGTTATTTTAAGCTGGGCGTTGTAGCTCAGTGGAACCACATTCTGCACCAGGCCCTTCCCGAAGGTTCGCTGTCCGACAATCACGCCCCGGTCAAGGTCCTGCATCGCGCCGGCAAAGATTTCACTGGCAGAAGCGCTCTGGTTGTCTACCAACACCACCAGCGGAAGCTTCAGATCGACGGGAGGATAAGAGGTCTCATAGGTTCGATTGCGGTCTTTGACTTTCCCTTTGGTCGTCACGATCTCCTGGTTTCGTTCCACAAAGATGTTCGACAGATCGACGGATTCGTTCAGCAACCCGCCTCCATTCCCGCGCAGGTCCATGATGATCCCTCTCAGGGAAGGATTTTCCTTGAGTTTCAGGAGGGTTTGTTTGGTTTCCCTGCCGGCATTCTGGGTAAATCCGGTTAGTTTGATAAACCCGAACTCTCCATCAACCAGTCCGTAATAGGGGATATTCTCTATTTTGATGTTTTCCCGTATGATGGTTTTCTCAATAGGCTGATCCATCCCGTCCCGGATAATTTTCAGTTGGACAGTAGTTCCAGCCTGTCCTTTCAGGATCGCGCTCACTTCGTCGTAGCTTTTCCCTTCTGCGTTCTGGCCATTGACCTCGAGGATCTTGTCTCCTGCAAGAAGCCCTGCTTTTTGAGCGGGAGAGCCCTCATAGGGCTCCGAGATGATCACAAAGTCTCCCTGTTGATGGATCAAAGCTCCGATCCCTCCATACTGACCGGTGGTCATGAACTTGTAATCTTCAACTTCGGTTTCCGGGATATAGTTCGTATACGGATCAAGGGATTGTAACATGGCGTCGATCCCTGATTTTGTCATCTCACCGGGCTGGATCTCGTCTACATATTCCGCATTGAGTTCCTTCACTACATCGGCGTAGATATCCAGGTTCTTCAGGATTTCAAAAGTCTGATCCTGTTGAGTTTGAGAAAATCCTGTAATGCTCAAAAGCAGAAACAGTCCCGTCGCTGCTATACAACTAATCTGTTTTATCCTCATAATTCGTAATTCGTAATTCGCAACTCGTCATTCTTCCCCGGGTACCGGATCATACCCACTTCCCCCCCAGGGTTGGCATCTCAGGATCCGTTTCAGGGCCAGCCATCCCCCCTTAAGCGGGCCGAATTTTTGTATTGCCTCTATTCCGTAAGCTGAACAGGATGGCATATACCGGCACGAGGGCATCAGATAAGGAGATATGGCTCCCTGGTATATCCGGATGAGTAAAATGAAAAAACTACTCAGCAGCCTTTTCAACCTCTTTTGTTAAACGCTGTAAAATTACGATTATTTTCTCCTGGATTTCGGGAAATGGAAGGATCTCATGCCCGGTGTAAGTAATTGCTACAATCATTTGACGCCGGGAAGCATTCAGGGAATCGTAAAGCACGGTTTTCTGTTTGCGGTATGCTTCGCGGATTCGCCGTTTCAAAAGGTTCCGGTCAACAGCCCTCGAAAAAGAGGTCCGGGGAACACTGATCAACAATTGCGCAGGGTATGGATTTTCCAGAAGTACGAAAAGCCACCGGTAGCGAAAAGGGGGAACCACAGATGAAGAACCCTCTTTAAAAAGCCGGCTGATCAGCTTTTTAAGGCATAACCTCTCCTCTTTTGTGAAAGTCTCGAGCATGGAATCCGGGTTCGTTCCGCTATCCGGAAAACTATTTCTTTTTTCCTCCGGCGGCAAGAAATTGTTCGATGGCCATGGTCATGGATGGAGCCGTTTTCGTAGGCGCCTGAATGTTCAGCTTCAGCCCCGCATCCAGGGCAGCTTTGGCGGTCGACGGTCCAAACACGCCGATGGCACAGTTGTTTTGGTTGAAGTCCGGGAAATTTTTAAAGAGAGACTTGATCCCGGCCGGACTGAAAAAAACCAGCATGTGAAAGTCCTTGATGTCGATATCCGAAAGATCACTTGCCAGTGTACGGTATATGATCGCCTTCTTATAGGCTACTTTCAGGCTGTCCAGAATTTTCGGAATTTCCATTTTATGGATATCGGAACAGGGAAGGAGGAACTTCTCGCTTTTGTGCTTCTTGATCAGTTCTGTCAGGATGTCAAAACTCTCTTTGCTGTGGAAGATCTTGCGCTTCCTGAACTGTATATATTTCTGAAGGTAATAGGCGGTGGATTCGGAGACACAGAAGTATTTCATGCAATCCGGAATGTCGGCACGCATCTCTTTCGCAATCCGGAAATAGTGGTCAACAGCATTCCGGGAAGTGAAAATTACAGCCGAATAATCCAGCAGGTTGATCCTGTCCTGCCGGAACTCTTTCGCAGTAATTCCTTCAATCTTAATAAATTTCCGGAAACAGATATTCAGATTGAATTTTTTGGCCAGTTCTCCGTATGGAGACTTATCTAAATCCGCTGGCTCGGGCTGACTTACAAGTATATTTTTGATCTTCAATATATTGCTGGTATTTGGGTTCAACTATCAGCTCCGGTCTCGGGTAGTCAGAAATATGTATGGATCAACTTTGCAACAACCAGAACAGGTATAATTTCGAGGGTGCAAAGATACACAAATAAAAAGAAATACGAAAAACGGGTGAGCGAAATTCCAATCAGAAAACCTTTAAAGAACCGGAAAACAGAGGCCATTATCACAAAACAAATACACCCTCCCAGGAGCCATTCCGATTTCAGGTAAATCGCGGATAACAGGAGAGGCAAAAGGACTACTCCCAGAAATCCCGTCATGATGAGGATATTCAGTTCATATTCTTTGTTGACGGTTTCCGTCTTGAAAACGACGCTCAGGAATTTCATGACCATGATCTTGAAGGACCAGAACCCGATCACGGAAAGAACGGCTATCAGAAAAAGATTAAACCCTGGAATCGCAGCAGAAAAACGATGATCTGCCAATCGGATAACCTGGTACAGGACCATTGCGATGGACAGGACATAGATCAGGTTCAGCGTGATCGAAATCCGTTCATTGAAAACATTCCCTTCACGGATGAGCTGGTGCAGAAACCGCTTTGAGAAATTGGCTTTCACCAGGAGTTGAAAGCGACGGAAATAGAAAACCTGAACCCAGGCAAAAACAACAAACATCGCAAAGAAGACCCAGAAAACCCAATCCGGTTGTACAGGAGTAAAAGGTAAAGGCTCATTGGGAATTCCGCCGGGTATGTGATGTATTCGATTCATTTCAGACTTTCCTCCCATACCGGTCGATCTGCTGCGAAAAAATCCCATACCGGGTCGCCTGGCAGGGGAGCAGTCACCCTGACCTGTTCCTTTCTCACGGGATGCAGGAATTCCATGGACCGGGAGTGGAGGTGGATAGAACCGTCGGGATTGGAACGGGGAGCGCCGTATTTCAGATCTCCTTTGATCGGACACCCGATGAAGGAGAGCTGAGCCCGGATCTGATGATGCCTTCCGGTAAGCAGGGTGATCTCCAGAAGATAATACCTGTTACTTTTTGCGATAACCCGGTACATCAATTCTGCTTTTTGAGATTTCCCGACTTTCCCTTCATGTACATAGGATTTATTCTGTTTCTCATTCCGAACCAGGTAATGTTCCAGATGATCATGCTGTTTCGGAGGCGGATGCTGAACCGCAGCCCAATACGTTTTTCGGATCTCCCCCTGCTTAAGCATCAGGTTCAGCCTGCTGAGCGACTTTGAAGTGCGGGCGAAAATAACTGCTCCGGTCACCGGCCGGTCCAGCCGGTGAACCACTCCGAGGAAAACATTCCCCGGTTTGCCGTATCTCTCTTTCAAATAGGTTTTTATCTGTTCACTCAAAGGTTCATCACCGGTCTTGTCCCCCTGAATAATGTCTCCCGGCTGCTTGTTATAAATAAGCAGATGATTATCCTCATACAACACCAGGGAAGAATTCATTGATAGCTATTGCCATTTATTGCCATGCATTGCCATTTATTGCCATGCCTTCCAACTCACATCTTTCGTCCCTCGTCCTTCGTCCTTCGTTAATACTGTTCCCTCTCATTCGGGAAGTCGAGAGTTTTCACATCGTGAATGTAAGAATTTACAGCTCCTTTCACTTCTTCAGACAGATTATGGTAACGCCGCAGGAACCGGGGAGAGAACTCCTGGGTGATCCCGAGCATATCATGGAGCACCAGTACCTGGCCGTCAACATCTTTTCCGGCTCCGATTCCAATAGCGGGAATCCTGATCTCTTTAGCAACCTGAGCGCCGAGTTTGGCAGGAATCTTTTCCAGGACAATTGCAAAACAACCTGAATTGGCCAACAAATGAGCGTCCTCTAAAAGCTTGGAAGCTTCTTCGTCGCTGGTTGCCCGAACCACATAGGTGCCAAATCTGTGAATCGATTGAGGGGTTAGCCCCAGATGACCCATAACGGGGATCCCTGCCGAAAGAATGCGGTCAACCGATTCTACAACCTCTTTCCCTCCTTCCAGTTTGACGCCGTCGGCCCCCGCTTCTTTCATGATCCGGATAGCCGAACTCAAAGCTTCCTTTGAGTTCCCCTGGTAGGTGCCGAACGGAAGATCCACTACCACCAAGGCTCTCTTCACAGCCCTGACTACCGATGAGGCATGATAGATCATCTCATTCAAGGTAATGGGAAGGGTTGATGTGTGACCGGCCATGACATTCGAGGCTGAATCCCCGACAAGGATTACATCAATGCCGGTAGTTTCCAGAATTCGCGCAAACGAATAGTCATAGGCGGTAAGCATGGCGATCTTTTCCCCTTTTAGCTTCATCTCCTGAAGCACATGGGTGGTTACCTTATGAACGTTTCTGAAAGAAAATGAAGCTGACATGGGACCGGGTTTTGTTTGCAAAGCTACGATTTTCTGGAAAAAAGTGTATTTTTGCATGCCTATAAATCGTCAACTCATGCGACAACTCCAACTTTCCCTGCTCATAGTCACTTTAGCAGGCCTCTTGTTCTCTTGCAGTAAAAAACTTGAGCTAAACGCTGAATGGAAAGATATCACGATCGTATATGGTATTTTAAATCAGCAGGACACCATTCACTATATTAAAATCACCAAAGCTTTTCTGGGACCCGGAAATGCCATTCAATATGCCCAAATTCCTGATTCCAGCAATTACCCCATCAAGCTGGATGTGAGCCTGGAAGCATGGAACGGGAGCGACCTGGTTGCGATATACCGGTTCGACACAGTCACCATTCACGACAAGGATTCAGGTGAGTATTTTTATTTTCCGAACCAATTGGTCTATTTTAACGATTCCATTCTGGATGCCAACTATCTTTACAAGCTGACAATCCGGGATCCCGAAACTGAAAAGAAATGCACGTCGCAGACACTGCTGGTTCATGATTTTACCATTGAAAAACCGATGGCATACCAGAAAATTGCCTTCAGACCCGGAATGCGCAACCCGGTCGAATGGTATTCAGCCATCGGAGGGAAACGGTATCAGGTGATCATCCGGTTTGAATACCTTGAAACCAGTGTTTTCGATCCCACCCAGAGCGAAACAAAATACGTGGACTGGATCGTTTTTCCGAATGAACAGAGCAGGGATGTAAACGTAAGCGAACTGATTAAAAAAAGCTATGCGGCAGATGGATTCTACGCCATGTGTCATGCAAATATCCCGGTCAATCCCGATGTCATCAGAGCAGCCCGCTATATCCATTTCCTGTTTCTGGTTGCCGGGGATGACCTGAACACCTATATCGAAGTTTCTCAGCCATCCAATTCCATCATACAGGAGAAACCAGCCTATTCAAATATTGAAAATGGAATTGGATTGTTCTCCGCCAGGTTTCTGAAGGTCAGGGATTCTCATCAGTTGGCCACGGAAACTATCCAGGAACTGAAAGTCAATCCCCTGACCTATGATTTGGGCTTCTGAGGAAATCTGATTTTCCCTTGAACCTTCTACCTTAAACCTGATCCTGTCTTTTTGTCATGGTTTAATATCTGATTCTGCCTTTGGCACAATCATTGATGGCGCAGAATGAAATTTGCGAGACCAATAAAGTATTTAATATAAACAAAACGAAAATGGGAAAAATAATAGGAATTGACCTTGGAACGACAAACTCATGCGTTGCTGTAATGGAAGGGAATGAACCTGTCGTCATTCCGAACAGTGAAGGCAGAAGGACCACGCCGTCCATCGTGGCTTTTACGGATAACGGGGAGCGGAAAGTAGGGGATCCGGCCAAACGGCAGGCAATCACGAATCCGATAAATACAATTTCCTCTATCAAACGGTTCATGGGCGAAACCTATGATCAGGTTACGAAAGAAATTGAACGCGTTTCTTACCAGGTTGTAAGGGGAGACAATAACACGCCGCGCGTGAAAATCGGAAATAAGCTCTATTCACCACAGGAGATCTCTGCCATGGTCCTTCAGAAGATGAAAAAGACGGCGGAAGATTACCTGGGTAGTGAAGTGAAGGAAGCCGTGATTACGGTTCCTGCATATTTCAGTGATTCACAAAGACAGGCAACCAAAGAAGCCGGTGAGATTGCCGGACTGGTCGTCAAGCGTATTATAAACGAACCGACTGCTGCCGCGTTGGCGTATGGACTGGATAAAAAACACAAAGACATCAAGGTTGCCGTTTATGACCTGGGAGGCGGAACCTTCGACATCTCTATCCTGGAACTGGGAGAAGGTGTTTTTGAAGTGAAATCGACCAACGGGAATACCCACCTTGGAGGAGATGATTTCGACCACGAGATCATCAACTGGTTGGCCAGTGAATTTAAGAAAGACGAAGGGCTGGACCTGAAAAAGGATCCGATGGCATTGCAAAGGTTGAAAGAAGCTGCCGAAAAAGCCAAGATTGAACTTTCCAGTTCCACCGAAACGGAAATTAACCTTCCGTATATCATGCCGGTTGATGGAGTGCCCAAGCACCTGGTCAAGAAACTGACCCGGGCTAAACTGGAGCAACTGATTGACCCGCTGATGCAATCTACGGTTGGACCTTGCAGAAAAGCACTCGAAGATGCAGGGATGAAACCTGCTGACATTGATGAAGTAATCCTGGTTGGGGGATCCACACGTATTCCAGCTATCCAGAAGATCGTCAGGGATTTCTTTGGCAAGGAACCTTCCAAAGGAGTGAATCCCGATGAGGTGGTTGCTGTTGGAGCTGCTATTCAGGGCGGGGTGCTTACCGGCGAGGTGAAGGACGTTCTTCTCCTTGATGTGACGCCACTTTCCCTGGGGATTGAAACCCTTGGCGGTGTGATGACCCGACTGATCGAAGCGAATACCACAATCCCGACCCGGAAGTCGGAAGTCTTTTCCACCGCTGCCGACAGCCAGACTTCCGTAGAGATCCACGTGCTTCAGGGCGAACGCCCAATGGCAAACCAGAACAAAAGCATTGGCAGATTCCACCTGGATGGAATCCCGCCGGCATCCAGGGGAATCCCTCAGATCGAAGTCACTTTCGACATCGATGCCAACGGCATCCTGAATGTCACAGCCAAAGACAAAGCTACCGGGAAATCACAGAACATTCGGATTGAAGCCTCTTCGGGATTATCGGATGCGGAAATCAAACGGATGAAAGACGAAGCTCAGCTAAATGCGGAATCGGATAGGAAACTCAAGGAAGAGACCGATAAACTGAATACTGCAGATACTCTGATTTTTCAGACAGAGAAGCAGTTGAAAGAGTTCGGCGATAAAGTTCCGGCCGATAAAAAGGGACAAATTGAAAAAGCGCTGGAAGATTTAAAAGCGGCGCACAAAAACCGCAACTTTGCAGGCATTGACGCCGCTATGGCAAATCTCAACGCAGTTTGGCAGGCTGCCAGTCAGGAGATGTACCAGAACACTTCTCAGTCGGGCCCACAAAGTGGTCCTCAACCCGGTCAGCAAAGTGACCAGAGCCAGTCGAAAAACACAGGGAATGAGGAAGTCACCGACGTGGATTTTGAAGAAGTGAAAGATAAATAAGTGCAATACAAAATCTGCTTCTTTTCGTTGGTTTGTTTTCCCCTGCTGACCTTCGCACAGCAGGGGAAAATAACCGGTTTTACAGATAAACCGTTGCGAATTGAGGTTGCCGCTCAATCAGATAAAGAAACTTACAGGATCATCCCATGCGGCGAAAAAGGGATGATCCTGTTTTATAAGAGTGTTGAAACAGCAGGTGAAACCTCTGCCCGTTGGTATTTTTCTTTTTATGATCAACATCTTCAGCAGATCTGGATAAAAAGCGCTCCCATTATCTCCTCCCTGGATTTCAAAGCCACCGAGTTGACAAGCGATACCGTAAATCTCTTTTTTGAAGCTGACCGGAAAGCAAAAAACAACGAAATTAATTTTCAGATTCTTCGGATTCTCATCCCGCAGGGTGCCTTTATTCTGAATAACGGAAAATCACCGGAGTCTTCAACCATGGCTTTCTTCCGGGTAGAAAGCCAAAAAGCGTTCATCGGTTTGAATACTAGTGAAAATGATCAGGTGCGGGTTATGGTTCTGGACTTGCCAACCGGGAATGTTCATCTTTTTCCGGTTGGGGAAGACGGGAAGTCGACCCTTATTTACATGACGGTCGACACCTCAGATCAGGTGGTGAAATCCCTGATCACGAAAAGAATTTCTAAACGGCAAACCGAACTTTCCCTGATCAAGCAAATGAAGGATGGCGAACTGGTCTATGAGACGCATATCAGCGACTACAATTCAGGCAGGGCCTTCAATAATGCAAGGGAGATCCGCTTAATAAAAGATGAAACACTGGTGGCAGGTACTTATACCCAGGGACTCTCCTCAAAAAAAGGATCATCGGATGAAACGACAGGTTTCTTTACATCCCCGGTTGTGACGAGTATCCAGACCTCCATCAATTTTTATAACTTTCTGGATTTAAAAAATATAAGGCTGTTGCTTGACGAACGGGACGTCCTGAACCTGCGGAAAAAAAGCATGAAGAAA
Organism: bacterium; assembly: GCA_043806735.1. Lineage (GTDB taxonomy): Bacteria > Bacteroidota > Bacteroidia > Bacteroidales > FEN-979 > QYOJ01. Next base: position 15,270 of record JAZDGR010000093.1, read on the forward strand.
AATCGTTCCGACCAGGAGTATTCACTTGATTTTTCTATTTTACTGCATGATCTGCTCTATTGGAAAGGGGAGTATATCCTGGTAGCTGAGACCTATTTTCCCCAGTTTCACACAGAATCTTTTACGGATTATGACTTCTACGGAAGGCCGTTCACCAATTCGTATTCTGTTTTTGACGGTTATCGGTTTACAGGTGTGATGGTGGTTTCATTTGATGACCAGGGCAAACTTCTTTGGGATAATTCCATGGAGATCCGGAATATTCTGACCTTCTCACTGAGCCCCAAAGTAGTTCTCCATTTCAATTCGGACGAAATTGTAATGACGTATCTGAGCGAAGGGAAAATCGCCTCCAGAATCATTAAAAGGAACGAGATCATAGAAAAAACTACCTATTCTGAACTAGAGCTTTCCTCCCCCAATGACAAACTTCTCTCTGAAACCTTAAGCCAAATGGTTTTCTGGTACGATAATTATTTTCTTTGCAGCGGATATCAGGAGATCCGTGATATCTCAAAAGGAAGTAACGATAAACGGTTGGTTTTTTTCTGCAACAAAGTCAGGTTTGAACGTTGACTTTGTCAGAAATGGAACATTACGGCTTCTCAAGGATCCACTCTTTGTCATCACACACCAGGACCATAAAAGTAGAATCCATCCAGAAGTCTTTTGAAGTAATGTTGAATGTATAAGGATTATCGCCTTCTAACACGAGGTTTTGCATGTGATCTTTCTCCAGGTCAAAGATCAGGTTTAGCTGGACGATCTGGATGGTAGCTGTTGAATCAAGTTTATTCGTAAGCCAGACCTGCCCTTTATTGTCGCAGGGTTTTTGAGGATCTTTCTTTTTACAACTGAAAAACATCAGGCTGGTGATTACCATAATGCCTGTTATGATTAAAAAAGAGGTTTTCATAGGAGGATGTTTATCAAAAGCAAAAATACAAGGTTTCTTTAAATTAATGACATCAAAATGCAATTAAGTTGCTTCTGTGTGTATAAACCAATAAAATTTGTAGTATTTTTGCTTAGAAATGTTTGATATGGAATTCACGGAAAGGCAAAGCAACCTTTACGTGAAACCTTTGTTATATATTGGAAGTATAATACCAAGAGTGTAACCCAAGTTTCTAATCGCATCGATATGTTCCGTAAATTTTTTACAAGTGTTCTTGCGCTCGTTCTCCTGACATCGATCCCTGTTGGATCCTTTGCGCAGCCTTGTCCCGATAATTCTCCAGTGATTACAGGGCCTGGGGTCGTCAGTAACAACCAGTTGGGGGTAGTCTATTCCACACCCAATATTCCCGGGCACACCTATGTCTGGACCGTGACTGGAGGAACAATTGGCTCAGGAGCAGGCACCAGCCAGATCGCGGTGAACTGGGGGAATATTGGAACGGGTACAATTATCCTGACCGAGACGAATCCGGCGGCCAGTTGTTCGACAACCGTCAATAAATCCGTCTCTATCCGTCCGCTTCTTATTTCCTATTTCTACTACACGAACACGTCGTGTTATGGTGATGTGGTCTCTTTCTGGGATGCCTCGGTTGCCGATGCAACCAATCCGATAGTCAGTTATTACTGGACTTTTGGCGATGGAGGAACATCTACTTTGCAGAATCCAGTACACCAGTACATGCCACCCTTCGATGTAACCTATACCGTTATCCTTGTTGTCACCAACCAAACCGCGGATAAAGATACCATCATAGATGCAGTTTATGTTAATCCGGATCAGTTTATACCTCATCCCACTTTCACCTCAGCCATTCCGAACTGCCTGTATACACCAGTGCAGTTTAACAGTACTGCTTCCACCACTCCTCCCGGTACGGGGAACATTATTAACTGGGCCTGGAACTTCAATGATCCCGGATCAGGAGCTGCCAATACCAGCACGCTTCAGAACCCAAGCCATATATTTTCTACTCCCGGAACCTTCAATGTCCGTCTGGAAATCACGAATGAACGGTACTGTAAAAACGATACAACCATTCAGGTTGTCATCCTGCCTTCCGTTCCTGATGCACAGTATTCTTATACGACCCCAACCTGTTTGAATAATCCGGTCAATTTTACTGATCTCTCCACCTACCCGGCCGGAAGGAATATTGTGACCTGGATCTGGAATTTTGGCGATGGCAGCGCTCCGGTTGTGATCAATGCTCCCAACGACCCTAATTATACACATTGGTATCCCGGACTTGGGCCTTATCCATCGCAATTAACGATTATAAACAACATTGGCTGTCGCGATTCCCTAACCAAAACTATTTCGCTTGATCCTTCCCCCATTTCCAATTTCAGTTATGATGCCGCTTGTGTGGGTGATACAGTCGATTTTACCAATCTTTCCATCCAGAACAACGGACCGCCAATCGTATCCTATTTCTGGAATTTTGATGATCCGGGTTCGGGGGGATTCAATACGTCAACCCTGGAAAATCCCAAGCATGTTTTCACTTTGGACCGAACCTATAATGTTATGTTGGTCACGGTGAACTCCACCGGGTGTCCTGATACCCTCTTCAAGGATGTGATTGTATTTCCTTCACCGCCTGTCGATTATTCCTGGAATTTCGGGAGCCAGAATAATGAGATCCATTTCCACATCGATACGGTGGTAACCAATCTGCAGTTGATAGGGAACATGTGCCTGTGGAACTTTGGTGATGGAACCTTCGGTTACGGGCATAATCCAATCCATATATACCCGGCTGCCGGCACATACATGGTAACGTTATCGGTGAGTGATACGGTGGGATGCACAAACGAAGTTACCCACCCGGTTGGCGTGCCTTCGAATCCGAATGCCTTCTTCTCCTCCACTTCTCCGGTATGTGATGGTCAACCGGTTTGCTTTACTGATTTAAGTTCAGTGCCTACACCTCCGTTTGGTTATATTGTGACCTGGATCTGGGATTTCGGGGATGGGACCCATAACGATACAATCCATTTCCCCAACGACCCCAATGTTTGTCACCTGTACACGGTTATCGATACCTTTGCCGTGATACTTACGATCATCGATAACAATGGGTATACCGATGATTATTCAGCAAATGTGTTCATCAAACCGAACCCGGCCGCCAACTTCATCTATTCTACTGCTTGTCAGAATCAGATCGTACAATTTACCGATATGTCCATGCCGAACGGAGGGGGGAATATCATTTCCTGGGACTGGAATTTTGCCGATCCGGGATCCGGGACCAATAACTTCTCTAACCTGATCAATCCCCCTCATACATTCAGTTATGGCGACTCTACCTACATGGTCCGACTCATTGTTGTTAATTTCAACAACTGCCGCGATACCATCATCAAGCCCGTATATGTCTTCCCTTCACCTCCGGTTGATTTTACTCACGACACGGCCTGTCTGAACTCTATGGTCACTTTCATTGCCGATACAAGTATCACGCAAATCGATTCCATCGTTGGATGGTCATGGGATTTCGGTGACGGAACTCCGTTTGCGACAGATCCGATCACAACACAGCATCTGTATACCCTTCCAGGTAATTATACAGCTACTCTGGTTGTAGTGGATCTTCATGGCTGCCAGAATTCCATTTCGCATACCGTTCGGGTAAATCCGCTTCCGGTCGCGAATTTTACCTGGGTAGCGCCCTCCTGTCAGGGTGACTCGTTGCTGTTTACCGACCAGTCTTACATGCCTCCCAGCTTCACAGGCTATATTGCCAAATGGCACTGGGATTTCGGGGATGGAACAACACAAACAATTGTATTGCCTAATTCGCCAAACGTCTGGCATACCTTTGTCGGGAACAGCACGAATTTTACGGTTCGTTTGACTGTTTGGTCAAACGATAGCTGTACACAATACATTGAAAAAACGGTGAACCTTACACCTGCCCCCGTCGCCAATTTCTCCTTTTCTTCCATAACCTGTCAGACACAACCCATTTGTTTTACCGACCTCAGCCAGGAAAACGGAGGCGGATTGATCACATTTCATTACTGGAATTTTGGGGATCCGACTTCCGGTATGAATAATACATCTGCGCTGCAGAATCCTTGCCATACATTTGCAGCAGCAGGTACCTATAGCGTGTCATTGACAGTAACCAATGTCAGCAACTGTGATAACACAATTGTCAAGAATGTGGTTGTGCACCAGCGACCGGTTGCTAATTTCTCGGCGGATACCGCGTGCTTGGGTTCCGTTACTACCTTTACCGACCTTTCGATTGCCGGCACAACAACCCCTACCCTCACCTATTCCTGGGATTTTGGGGATGGAACACCACCTAGTTCGCTACCTGCTCCTACGCATACCTATACAAGTTATGGGATCTATACAGTAACGCTGACTATTATCAACACCAACGGGTGTATTCACAGCGTTTCAAAACCGGTGCTTGTCTACCCGTTGCCTATTCCGGAATTCAGTTACAGCACCCCTACCTGTTTTGGGGCGCCGGTCACCTTTACAAACCAGTCATCAACCGTTCCAGGTTACATCGACAATATAGTTACCTGGGTCTGGAATTTTGACGATGGAGTGACGCAAACCATAAACTTCCCAGCCAATCCGAACGTAACGCATACATTTGTCGGCCTGGCCCTTGCGCATACAGTCCGGTTGACCGTAACCACCAGTTTTGGTTGTACCGACAGCATTGAACACGTAGTGAACAGCATCCCGGCGCCTTTGGCGAATTTCACTTACCCGGGCTCCCCATGCGCCCAGAACCTGATTCCATTCACCGATCTGTCGCAAACAAACGGTGGAGGTACCATCATACAATGGGCCTGGAATTTTGATGATCCGCCATCAGGCTTTTTGAATAACTCCACGGCGCAAAATCCAGTCCACAGCTTTACGAATGCCGGCACCTTTAATGTCCAACTGATCGTAACCAACATAAATGGCTGCAAGGATACGGTGGTCTATGCAGTGGTGGTGAATGCCAGACCGGTTGCCAATTTCTCAGCCGATACAGCCTGCCTGGGTAATTTGACGCACTTTACCGACCTATCCACAACCTCAACCGGAACCATCGCAAGCCGTTTCTGGGAATTTGGAGATGGGCAAACAGGCACAGGCGCCAATCCAACTCACCTGTACGCCAACCCTGCGACCTATTCGGTCAAATTGACGGTCACTACTTCTGCCGGATGTACAAAGGATACCACCAAGCTGGTCATCGTTTATCCGGCGCTTACTGCCGCGTTCAGTTATAACTCTCCGGCATGTGCCGGCGACTCGATCAATTTCACGGATCTGTCAAACTCCCCACATGGGTCCATCACGACCTGGGTTTGGGATTTTGGAGACGGAACACCTGTTGTCACTGTCAACTTCCCGGCCAATCCGAATGTATCGCACTTGTATGCAAACGGAGGTACATATATTGTTACCCTGACCGTGACAAATACTGATGGCTGTACAGCGGTTAAGACAAATCAGGTCACCATCAACTATGCCCCGCTGGCAAACTTCTCATTCGCATCAGGAGGATGTGCTATGGTCGGACTTCAGTTCACAGACCTGTCACAGCAAAACGGAGGAGGGACGATCATTTCCTGGAGTTGGAATTTCGGGGATCCTGCTTCAGGGACAAACAACACTTCCGCGCTGCAGAATCCGACACATGCCTTTACAGCAGGGGGTTCATTTAATGTAAACCTTCTTGTGACAAACATCAACGGATGTATCGATTCAGTTACATACCCTGTCACCATCAATGATGCACCGCTGGCTCAATACTCAGCCGACACGGCGTGTTTCAGTTCTCCCACAACCTTTACGGATGCTTCCACTACAAGCTCCGGGACCATTGTCGGATGGCTATGGAATTTCGGGGATCCAGGGTCAGGAAGCAACAATACCTCAACCTTGCAGAATCCCACGCATGTCTTTACCAATATTGCTACATATAATGTCATGCTGACGGTGACCAATTCCCTTGGATGTATCGATGATACCACGATGCAGATCACGGTGAACCCGAAACCCACGGCAATGTTTAGTTATTCGGCCGCCTGTATGGGCAGCCCCACTCAGTTTACCGACCTTTCCATTGCCACGGGGAGCACCATCACATCCTGGTTATGGGACTTCGGTGACGGGACGGGGACTTCCAACCTTCAGAACCCGGTATATACGTATGCGGCATCCGGCACCTATAGCGTCAAATTGACCGTAACCAATCTGCTGAACTGTTCTGATTCTGTAGTTATGCCGGTTGTTGTGAGAGCCAATCCGACCGCGGATTTCTCGTACATCAATTTCTTCTGTCCGGCTGCGCAGGTAAACTTCCAGGATCAATCCATCGGGGCGGGTTCTACCATCACAGAGCGGTTCTGGATATTTGAACCCGGATATACTTCAACAGCTATCAATCCGATCCACGTTTTTACACAGGATGATACTACGTTTGCTGTCACCTTGATTGTGACGGATAATTTCGGATGTAAAGACACGATTATTGACAATGTCTATGTGAAACCGGGATTTTCGTTCACGTTCAACCACGATTCGGTTTGCTTTGGATATCCGACCCACTTCCACGCCCAGAACCTTGCTACCGGAGACTCGCTCTATTCTGTAGTCTGGAATTTCGGAAATTCGGCATCCGGTCCGAACAACATCTCCTATCTGTATAATCCTACTCACATATATACGGCTCCGGGCACTTATATTGTCAAGTTAAAAGCCTGGAATACGGATAACTGCGTGGATAGTATATATCAGGAGGTCACCGTATACGATCTTCCGCAACCGGCCTTCTCTTTCGTGTCGCAGCCGTGTGACAGCCTTGTGCCTTTTACGGATCTGAGTGTGCCCGGCACCAGTTCAATAGCTAGCTGGGAGTGGCATTTCGGCGATGGAACACTGCCGGTGGTCATCCCGGCTCCCGGGCCTGGAAACACGACACACATCTATCCGAACTTAGGCACCTACCAGGTCACGCTTATCATAACGAATTCAAACGGCTGCGTGGATTCCATCTCAGAAACTGTGCAACGGTATCCGTGTGTCAATGCCGTCTTTGTTTCCGATACCCTGGTCTGCGCAAGGAACCCGGTACTCTTCGCCGACAGTTCGTTCCCTGTTGATAAAATATCCCAATGGACCTGGACTTTCGGAGACGGACAGGATACCATCTATAATACTTATGTCCAAACGGTTACCCATACGTTCAACAACGCAGGTAATTACATCGTAAAACTGGTTATTAACGCTATGGTGAGCGGTGTTCCATTCAGCGATAGTACGTTCCATATGGTCAGGATCAAGGCTACTCCCGAACCTTATTTCTCGAATATGCCGGTATGCTATAACGAATTCACATTGTTTGCCGATACTTCAAATACGTTCGGAGAGCCAACCACCTCCTGGTACTGGAATTTCGGTGAACCGGCTTCCGGCACGGGAGATACCTCTACACAGGAGAATCCGGGTCACAAATACCTCAATCCGGGATGGTATGATGTTCAGATGATCGTAACCAATCAATGGGGCTGTACCGATTCCCTGACCAAGCCTACCCGGGTATTTGATATCCCGGTGGCCGAATTTGAAAGCAATGTGGCATGCAAGGATGACCCAACAATCTTCACCGACCTTTCGGCATCGACCGACACAGTGATTGGTTTCTGGCAATGGAACTTTGGCGTTGCCTCCACCCATACCGATACCTCCAACCTGCAGAATCCGGAATACATTTACGATTCGACCGGAACCTATACTGTCCGGTTGATCGTAAAGGATTACAACGGATGCCGGGATACGGTGGATTCATTGGTGACGGTCAACCCCACACCCCTAAGTGCATTCACTATCAAAGACTATATTAACGGAATGAATGGTAAACTCCAGATGCAGAACCTCTCTTCACTGGATGCGTATGAGTTTATCTGGAACTTTGGGAATGGCCAATCTTCAACCGAAGAGAATCCGATTGTCACCTATACGGAAGACGGAACCTATCTGATCGAGTTGATTTCATTTAACGAGTTCGGTTGTACCGACACCACATTCTATGAGTACGAACTGCTGTTCAAAGGCCTATATATCCCCAATGCATTTGCGCCAAGCAGCACAAATCTGGCAGTGAGGTTGTTCAAACCGGTGGGTATAAACCTCAAGAGTTTCCATATTCAGGTCTTTGACACCTGGGGGCATGTGTTGTGGGAGTCCACGATTCTGGATCCTCAGGGGCGCCCGGAGGAAGGATGGGATGGAACCTACAATGGAGAGCTGATGCCACAGGGGAATTACATGTGGAAGGTCAGCGCAACCTTTATCGATAATTCTCCCTGGAATGGATCCGATATCGGTCAGGGAGAGGCATCGACCATGGGGACTGTCACGCTGATTCGTTAATTCGCTAAAATATCCTTAGATGAAAAAGGTTTTTATATATCCGCTATTTGTGATTCTGGGAATACTTGGCGTCTTCCCGGCAGGACAGGGGCAAGACGCGAATTACTCCCAATTCTTCAGCGCCCCGTTGTATTTCAATCCGGCCTTTACAGGGATCAATACGGGTCTCAGAGTCAGGTTCCTTTTCCGTGATCAATGGCCGGCTTTGCCGATCGACTTTAAGTCCTACTACTTTTCGGCCGACCTCGGCGACAGAAATTTACCGGGTGCAGGAGGGATCGGGATCATGATCAATTCCGATTCCCCGGGAGGCGGATTGATCAATACCCTCCAAGCTGCCATCACAGTTGGCGTTAGGGTTCCCATCACCAGCTTTATGGTGGCTCAGGTAGGTGTCAAAGCAGCCCTCCTGCAACGGAAAGTAAATTGGGAAGACCTGGTCTTTGCCGATCAGTTAGACCCGAAATACGGGGCAATATATCAGACTTCTTTCATTCCTCCTGATGCAAATACACGGACTGTTCCCGATTTCGCCGCCGGAGGTATTCTCCAGTTCTCGAATGAACCTGGAAATATCAACGGATCGGTGGGATTTGCTGTGGATCATATTTTTAAACCCGATGTCTCTTTCCTTCCAAACGGAGAGTCAAAATATCCCAGGAAGTGGGTTGTTCACGGAGATGCCATCATTGCTTCAGGCTACGGATCATCCTCCAGCATGTACGGAAATAGCGGGGATCCGCTTTTGATCAATCCTGGTTTCCTGTTTCAGAGCCAGGCAAATCTGAATATGTTGGAAATAGGATTGAACCTTTTAAAATTCAACATCTACCTCGGCGGATGGTATAAAACGACGATGACCGGAGATGTCAATAACGCGGTTACGCTCCTGGCGGGGTACCGGTATAATTTTATGGAGGATATGAGCATTAAGTTTATTTACAGCTATGACCTTCAGATTGCAGGCGTTATGCAGGGGACGGGCGGTGCACACGAAATCAGCCTGGTCCTCGAATTTAACGGAGTCTCCCTCTTCGGCGGCGGTGGCGGACGCGGTGGATTCACCCCCACAGGCCGGTCACGGGGATACGGCCCCCTCGAATGCCCGACATTCTATTAAAATTAATTGACTCGTTGTAAAAAAAGCCGGCTATCATTCCGATAACCGGCTTTGAGTGCACCAGACTACTTCTATGAAAATCACATGCATTACGGTAGATGACGAACCTCTTGCGCTTGAGGTCCTGGAAGATTATATACATAAGATTCCTTTTCTTCAGTTAGTAAAATCTTTTGACAATGCCCTTCAGGCAATGGACTTTCTCCGACATGAACAGGTCGATCTGATGTTTTTGGATATCCAGATGGAGGAGTTGACCGGAATTCAGATGCTGAATATTCTGAACCCAAAGCCTGAAGTGATTTTCACCACAGCATATGACCAATATGCTCTGCAGGGCTATGAACTGGATGTTGCCGATTACCTGTTGAAACCGATTTCGTTTGAAAGGTTTGTCAAATCCGTTGATAAGGTTCATGAAAAACTTTGCCGGCAGGCAAACCCTAAATGCCCCTCCGAAGAGATTTCCATCTTCAATCCCAAGATCGACTATTTTTTTATCAAGAGCGGATTTAAGCTTCACAAAGTCTCTTTTAGCGAGATCCTTTACGTGGAAGGTCAGGGAGATTATCTCAAGATCGTGACACGCAAAGCGCGCATCATGACGCTCCAGACGTTCAAGGGCATTGAAGAGACCCTGCCTCCAGGAAATTTCATCCGCGTGCATAAATCCTACATCATTGCCATTGATAAGATCGTATCGATCGAAGGTAACATGGTCAAGGTGGCCGACAAACTAATCCCGGTGGGTGAGAACTACAAGAAGAGTTTTCAGATGTTGTTGGATAAGCTGAAAATTGTTTAGTTATGAAATGTCTATACGTTCTTCCGGCATGCATCATTCTTTCCTCAATGACGCTGGCCCAAACGGGCGATTATCCCTATACGCCTGTGAAATTTTCAAATGTTCAGATTCATGATGACTTCTGGTCGCCCCGACTGGATACAAACCGGCTGGTGACCATTCCGTTCGCATTCAGGAAATCGGAGGAAACAGGACGGTTGCAAAATTTTAAGGTAGCCGGGCAGGTGAATTCCGGTGAGATTCGATCCGGAAGCTTTTGCAGCAAATATGGGTACGATGATTCCGATGTTTACAAGATTATAGAAGGGGGAGCCTATTCCCTGAGTATCCATCCCGATCCGGCCCTGGAAACCTTCCTCGACAGCCTGATCGCCGATATTGCTGCAGCTCAGGAGCCCGACGGTTATCTCTATACGATGCGGACTATCAACCCTCAGAAATCCTGGGCAAAAGAACGATGGGTTAACGCCCGGTACAACGGGAGCCATGAGCTGTACAATGTGGGACACCTGTATGAAGCCGCTGTGGCATATTACGATGCAACGGACAAACGCACGTTACTGGATGTGGCAATTAAAAATGCAAACCTTCTATGCAGCACCTTTGGACCGGGTAAAAAGCATATAGCCTCAGGGCATCAGGAGATCGAAATCGGATTAGCGAAACTCTACCGGGTTACGGGAGAAAAAAAATACCTCGATCTGGCAAAGTTGCTGCTTGACGAACGCGGCAAAGGCGAAAAATCAGGAAGTACGTACACTCAGGATCACCTGCCTGTCATTGAGCAGGAAGAGGCAGTCGGTCATGCCGTACGGGCCACATATATGTACTCGGCCATGGCGGATATCGCTGCGCTGACAGGCGATACCGCTTACATCAGGGCCATTGACAGGATATGGAATGATGTGGTGTCGGGAAAACTTTACCTGACCGGAGGAATCGGGTCACGGTCTTCAGGAGAAGCATATGGAGACAGGTTTGAGTTACCAAACCTTACAGCGTATAACGAAACATGCGCAGCCATTGCAAATATTTTCTGGAATTACAGGATGTTCCTTCTTCACGGGAAAAGCAAATACATCGATGTCCTGGAACGAACCCTGTACAACGGGATGATCTCGGGCGTATCCCTGAGCGGTACAACTTTTTTTTATCCCAATCCGCTGGAGTCGGAGGGGAATTATTCCCGTTCGGAGTGGTTCGACTGCTCCTGCTGCCCTTCCAATGTATCCCGCTTCCTTCCGTCGGTTTCCGGGTATATCTATGCCACCCGGGCCGACAGTCTTTTTGTGAACCTATACATCGGAAACGAAGGGAAGGTCAGGCTGGCAGCCCGCGACATCGTTATCAACCAGACGACCCAATATCCCTGGGATGGCCAGATCCGAATCACAATCACACCTGAAAAACCGGTTACCATGACTTTATGCCTGCGCATTCCCGGATGGGCGAGAAATGAAGTGCTTCCCGGGGGATTATACCGATACGCTGAACCGTTTGAAGAATCGCCCGCCCTGTTCCTGAACGGGAAAATGAGAAAGTTGCAAATAAAAGATGGATATGCCCTGATCACAAAGACCTGGAAACCGGGAGATGTCGTGTCGCTCTCGATTCCCATGCCGGCGAGAAAAGTGTTGGCTTCTGACCAGGTAGAGGACGACCGGGATAAAGTGGCTCTTACACGCGGCCCCATCGTTTTCTGCGCCGAAGGTGTAGATAATGAGGGAGATGTGAAAAACATTGTGGTACCCCTGACGGGTTCGTTTAGCTATGACTTCACCTCTGAATTGCTCAATGGTGTTGGTACCCTGAAGGGCAACGTCTTTAAGTTGACCGGTGATGGTTTTGATCAACCCGTAACAAAACGTCCTTCGCCCTTCGTCCTTCGTCCTTACTACGCCTGGTGTCACCGGGGTGCCGGGAAGATGAACGTATGGTTTTACAATGACCGGTATGTTTTTCCACCGCTGATGGAACCGCCCAATTCGCTTTTTCCCGACAAGATCAAAGTCCGGATGAAACAATACAAGGGACAGGAGGTTCATTATACGACTGGCGATGAGTATCCCGATCAGCAGGCACCCCTGTATCAACATCCGGTGGTTCTCACCGAGACGGCCACGATCACGGCTGTTTCATTTAATGCAGAAAACAAGCCCAGCGGGTTGATTCACGGGGACTATTCGAGAGCTGTACTTGCTCCTGCTGCGGAAGCTCAATCAGCCAAGCCCGGACTTACATGCCATTACTACGAAAGGCGTTTCCGGAAACTACCGGATTTTGACACGTTGAGACCATCGAAATCAACAGTTGTCGATGATGTCGACGCCTGTACTATTCGGGATACAACCGATGCCTACGCCCTGGAATTTGAAGGATTTCTGAACTTCCCCAAGGATGGGGTTTATGATTTGTATGTGGTTTCTGATGACGGAGGGCGTATTCTGATCGACGATAAAGAGGTGGTTATCAATGACGGGTTACACGAGATGACCGAACGGATGGGCCAAACCGCAGTCCGGAAAGGGCTTCACCCTATTAAGATCCAGTTTTTTGATTACGGTGGTGATGAAGGGCTTGAACTATACATCTCAGGTCCAGGCATTCCAAAACAACGAATCCCGAAGGAGTGGTATTATAACTGAACCACCTCGTAAGCGTCCTCTCCGTTATCCAGGACAGGCTGATAGAGAGTCTCGTTATACTTCATGTAAGTTTGCTCGTTCTGCTGAACCTGCACAGTGCCGGTGGGTAAATTCTCCACCACAGCGCCCGGAGGAGGTGCAACAACCTGATAGCCGGAACCTGACTGTACATAGAACGTCCCTCCATAGTAATAATAGGTAGCATCGGAGACTACCACAGGGGAACATCCTGATGGGAGGATGGTGATGGTAGCGCCAACCGGCGCTGCAATCACCTGGAATCCACCGGAAATAGGCGCATAAAAGAGCCCGGCGT
>JAZDGR010000094.1:0-4314 GCA_043806735.1 bacterium
CTCCCTGGTGGGAACCGTTTCCGATACCGAAGGCCATTTCACACTCCGGCAGATACCTATCGGGACAAGGAGGATCAAAGTTACCTATATGGGCTATGCTGCCTACGAATCACCCGATATCATTGTGAGTTCCGGGAAAGAGAGTACGATCAATGTCTACCTGGAGGAGAAAGTCATTACCGCGAAAGAGGTGGAGATCACGGCCGATTATCAGAAATACCAGCCAATCAACAAGATGGCTACGGTGAGTGTCAGAAACTTCAGTGTGGATGAAACTTTCAGGTTTGCAGGAAGTTATAACGACCCTGCGCGGATGGTCCAGAATTTTGCCGGGGTCACTTCGGGGATCGACAACCGGAACGACATCATCGTCAGAGGGAACAGCCCGATGGGACTTCAATGGAGGCTCGACGATATGGAGATCCCGAATCCGAACCACTTCGCGGCTGTGGGAACTACCGGAGGGCCTGTGACCGTGCTAAACAACAACCTGCTGACCAATTCCGATTTCTTTACCGGAGCCTTTCCGGCTCAATACGGAAATACCATCGCGGGGGTTTTTGACCTCCGGATGAGAAATGGCAATAGCTCCACGCATGAATACTGGTGTGAAATAGGCTGGAACGGACTGGAGTTTGGCGCCGAAGGGCCTTTTTCAAAAAAACAGCCCGCGTCTTTCCTGGTTGCTTACCGCTATTCGTTGCTGGAACTGGTGAGTTATGTCGGGATCGATTTTGGTGTGATCCCGCATTACCAGGACCTCAACCTGAAGGTTACAATCCCGACGAAAAGGGCCGGAACTTTTACCATCACTGGGATGGGAGGACTTAGTTATATTGAGCTGTTCGACAGTAAAAGACCGCAGGACAGGTGGTTGTTCCCCGATTACGGAGAAGACCTCTCCAACGGTTCCGACCTCGGGGTGATCGGGTTTACCCACCAGATCCTGGTGACCCCGAAAACACGCTGGAAAAACCTGGTATATCTTGTGGGTTCAAAAGTTTATACCCGAATCGATACCTTTTCCAATGTGGTGACAACGCCGGCGCTTTGGGGCGGAGAACGAACCGTGGAGAGTAAACTCTCTTGGTCTACCCAGATCTTTCACAAGTTCTCCTCCAGAAATAGCCTGGATGGAGGTTTTGCCGCAGATTATTACTGGATGTCGTTTGCCGACAGCATGATGTGGAAAAGTTCTTTTCTAGTCAATACAGGCACACAAGAACAAATGGCTTTCCTACGGGCTTACTCCCAATGGAAGCACTCATTTTCCGACCGCTTCTCAATCACAACCGGCCTGTTCGGATCCCTCCTCACGCTGAACAACACCTGGGCGTTGGAACCCCGTGCAGGATTCGATTGGATCCTCAACGACCGTCAATCCCTCAATTTCGGAGCGGGCCTCTACAGCCAGATACAGCCTCATGTGACCTATTTCCTGCTGGCTTTCCAGCCCGATGGAATCGTCACGCAGCCTAACCTGGATATGGACTTCACCCGCAGTGGGCAGTTGGCAGTTGGCTATAATTATTTGCTAACAGAGAACCTGAGATTTAAGGTTGAAACCTACTACCAGTATATTTTCGATATTCCGGTAAAACGATCGATCCCACAATACGCCTTGTTGAACCAGGGTCACGAGTTTTTCCTCGACCGGCAGTATTCCGACAGTCTTCTGAACCTGGGAAGCGGAGAAAATTACGGGATCGAGCTCACCTTTGAGCGGTTTTTCAAGAAGAACTATTATTTCTTGCTGACCTCCTCCTTCTTTAATTCCACCTACCGGAGTTATGATAAGGTACAGCGAAACAGTGCGTTTAATGTGAACTATGTGGTCAATGCCGTCGGGGATTATGAATTTGTGATCGGAAAGCGCAGATGGGGAGTCATGACCGTAGGACTCCGGGCTACTTTTGCCGGTGGCAATCCATTTATTCCCTATAATGTGGAGGCCACCGTGGCAACCGGAGAGCCTATCCCCGATTGGGACCTCTCCTATGAACCCAGATATCCGGTATACAAACGGCTTTGTTTCAGGTTTGGTATCAAGCGAAACCTGCCATCCTACAACATGGAATTTCTGGTAGATCTGCAATACCGGACCAATTACACCAATGTGGCTTTGCAGCGAATTGATCCGAAAACCGGGGAGATCCGCTATTTCTTCCAGATGGGCTTCTTCCCCATGGGTACCTGGCGAATCCAGTTTTAGAGACCCAGGTTGAGCTGGGCATAGATCCGGTTAAACTGGTCTATGTTTTCGTAATAAATTACATTTTGCATGGCGCTGTAAGAAATGGACAGCGAAAGTTTCAAGACGCCAGCGGTTCCGTGGACTACAAGACCGTCGGAATTGTTATGATCGTTTTTTCCCTCACACATTCATCCCCCGCTTTCTAGTTGTTCCGGCAGCAGCTGGTGTAGCTTTATATTTCTTTCAGCAAAAGCCCGAGTGATCAGGGATGCGCGATTCACGGTTTACGATTTACGATTTACGATTTTTTTGGAGTCGATGTATAACCTTTTGGGGGGAAGTCGGATTAATGGGGAGTTCGCGAACTTGTAATAATGGAAATGCCAGCGATAGGCAGAAGATAACCACAACACCTGAGAGTATATGAAAGCATCAAAAATTGATTTTGACGGAGAGACCCGGATCAAAGTGGAATTTTCGTACAATCGTGAAGCCTTTTTGAAGATCAAGAAGATTCCGGATGCGCGATGGAGTAAAATCCTGAACGCGTGGCATATTCCCTACCGGAAGGATGTATTCGGGCAATTGAAGCAATTGTTTCCGGAGGTGGAGTATCCAAACAAAAAGCCAGGGTTATCCCATCCGGCAGAGCAGCGGAAACCCGTTAATACGAATGATACAGAGCAGAAATCCAGTGTACGGGTTGAGGTTCTGGGCAGGACGATCATCATCGAACTTCCGAAAAATCAGTTGGACATTCATTTTATCCGGTCGATCCGGTACAGCCGGTGGGATGGGAAGCAATTCTGCTGGGTTGTTCCGCATTATCCAGGAAATCTGGATCTGATCAGGGAATATTTCAAAGAAAGAATTAGCGATCTCATTATTCATGACGATATTGATGTCAATCCAAACGGACAAACTCCACGGAAAATCCGGCGAAACGAACTATTGATCATCAAAACAGCGGCAGGCAGGTTGAAATTGATTTTTGCTTACAATATGGCTCTGAGCAGTTACATCATGAAGCTTCCGTTCCATTACTGGGACACGAAGAATAAATGGTGGACAATACCCTACTCTGAGAAATTTCTGGAAGAGATCCGGGCAACGGCCAAAGCGGTAAACCTTGAAATTCTTTATGAAGAAGAGGCAGAAGCGGAGGAAAGAGCAAGAAGGCTTTCCCCTTATGATGTAGTGAATTACCGTCGTTGTCCGGATGAATACAAGCGGAAACTAATAGAGTTACGATACAGTAGCAATACGTTGCGAACGTACTGCAGTTTATTTGAAGAATTCATCAATATACTACCACAAAGATGACATTCAACAGATTGATGAAAGAATGATCATTGCTTTTTTACAATACCTGGTGATAGACAGGAAAGTATCTCCTTCGTATCAGAATCAATCGATCAATGCTATAAAGTTCTTTTATGAGAAGTTACTTGGGTTGCCCCGGAAGGTATACCGGGTTGAGCGGCCAAGGCGGGAGCGGAAATTACCGTTGGTATTGAATGAAGAAGAGATAAGTCGGGTGATCAAACTGGTAAAGAACATCAAACACAAGGCAATTATCATGATCACCTATTCATCGGGGTTGCGGTTAAGTGAAGTATTGAACCTGAAGATCAAGGACATAGACAGTAAGCGGATGCAGGTTTTTGTAAGACAGGCAAAAGGCAGGAAAGACCGGTACACGTTGTTATCGAAGAAAGCGTTGCCGGCACTTCGCCAGTACATCAAGAAAGAGAAGCCAAAAGAGTGGTTATTTGAAGGAGCGAAAGGCGGGAGATACAGTGAAAGCAGTGTACAAGCTCTTGTTTCTGCTGCTTATCTCAGGGCAGATATCAAGAAGGCAGTTACTGTTCACACATTACGTCATTGTTTTGGAACACATTTGCTAGAGAACGGGACCGACTTGCGGTACATTCAGGCATTAATGGGGCATGAGAGCAGCAAGACCACTGAGATTTACACCCATATCACCACAAAAGGTTTTGATCAGTTTGTGAATCCATTGGATAAGCTTGATGTGTAAATTAATATTGAAAATTATTTGATATTATTCAAAAACAGTTGTTACTGTTCAGGTTTACCGAAACGGTTATTAACAAATT
>JAZDGR010000095.1:0-24954 GCA_043806735.1 bacterium
AGCGGAGAAGGGGGGATTCGAACCCCCGGTACAGTTTCCCGTACGACAGTTTAGCAAACTGTTGGTTTCAGCCACTCACCCACCTCTCCTGAAATACCATCCTGTAAACTTGGGGGTGCAAAATTAGGAATTCTCATTCTATCCTCAAAGGATTATTTCCATCTCCGATTAGGGCATCCCGCCTTGGCGAGAGGGTCGCAGGTTTGAACCGAAGCTCACGAGGACGAAGTCCGAGTAATCCTGCTACCCCGACTAAATAAAAGTCAAATTATTCTTTTCAAAATTGTTACTAACGATTTCAGGGTTTTTTAGAAGTCTGAAAATATATGAATCGGCATGGATCTGCCTTGAAATGGCTTTTCAATCGAAATTCGTATTTTTGCGGTTAGTTGAAACAGATACGAACCATGAATCTACTGCGAACAACCTTGATTGGATTGACGTTTCTTTTTCTCCTAATTGCTTACCCTGCTTCCGGCCAGGGAAAATCAGCCCGTTCCCAGGCAAAGGAACAGAAGAAAGCTGACAAAAACAATCCGTGGGCTGACAGAGAAGAGGATTTGTATCCGGTCCGCCGGTGGGAATTCGGGATCAATTTAGGAGCCTATTTCCCGGATAAATATCCCGCAAACTATTACAATGGCTCTCCCGAGAACATCAACAACCTGAACTACGTATTATCAAACAACTTTTGGTACCTGGAGATTAAACAACTGCTGGGGGCCGACTCTATGTTCATAGTTCAGGGGTATCCCACCAACATGCATTACAAGGTCTCCTTTACCGGTGGACTGTTTGTGAGATGCAATTTTAACCGGAAAAACGGGATCTTTTTACAAGTCAACTACACCCGGCTGGAAGCCGAAGACGTAATTACAATAGAGGTGGATCCCCCAACGTATCCTACCTTTCCCGATATCCGCCTGATACCGGTGGTGGGGAAAGAAGAACGAGTCATGTTTGACCTGGGATACCAACGATCATTTCCCTTTAAATCGAGACTCTACCTTTTCCTCCAGGGCGGCCTCACCATGTCTTATACCCATGTGCTGAAGTCGGTAGTCGTTTTCGCCGATAGAGAATACAACCTGATCAATACATACGGAACCCAGGGATATTTTCCCAATTCCAACAGCCAGGAATTTAATATCAACCAGAGTGCTTTCGGCTACGGATTATATGCCGGAGGTGGGTTGGGAATTCCTTTGACGGATATGTTCGGACTGGAACCCGGATTTTTCATGCAATATTACCGCGTGAATTTGGAAGGGTACCCGCTGTTCAAACCTTCATTCGGGGCCTATCTCCGGATCCTGCTCAGCTTTGCTTCGGAGGAGAAAGAGTAATTCCCCGGATTACCTGGGAGACGTTCACGGATTTTCAAAAGCCTTGTTTCTCTCTATTTCCTAATGCATCTGACAGCAAAGCCGGAGGACTGGTTATTGGAACTTTTCGTGATATTCCGATTTCCCCGGGCGAACAGATAGTTGATAGGATCCCCTACTACGTCAAGCGAAGCGCTCCACAAGCCGCCCCAGATTTTGATTCCCACAAAGGCAGCATCGTTATGACGAGTACCTCCTAGCAAGGGAAAGTTTTCGATCCTGTTTCCAGAAAGGCTGTCGTTCTGCCGCCACAACAGGGTATCC
Source organism: bacterium (assembly GCA_043806735.1). GTDB lineage: Bacteria > Bacteroidota > Bacteroidia > Bacteroidales > FEN-979 > QYOJ01. The sequence goes on from JAZDGR010000095.1 coordinate 1,650, forward strand.
ATCTCCTGTAACTTACTGCCGGCTATACTATCCCCCCCCAAAGTTTCTATCAGCATTTCAAATTCACCTGCTGATGGCAAATGCCAGCCTTTAGGACAGGCCATCTGAGCAGCAGTCCAATCATACAAGTAGCCAAAACCCGTTGCATTGGCTGAATCATTTTCATATGCCCAACAACCGGCAGGCACCAGATATTTCAGGTTTTCAGCCATCCAAACCTTGTTACCAAGTTTCACCCACTGATACATATTCCCATCCCGTTTATCTTTGAAAGAACCAGTTTCCTGGCTATAGGAATTCCCCCATAGCAGGAAAAAGCTTACGGTAATCAGGATAGAAATTACTGTCACGCTTTGATGTTTTTTTGTTTTCATAGGAAAGTATCTTTTAGTTTGTCACCGACGAAATTATCTTCCTTATTTTTAAAAAGGAGATTAAAGGTAGTAAGGCTGCCGTATATCCTGGTGATATATTGTTGCATTTCCACTTTTTCTTCATCCGTAAGTGCACTGGCATTCAGTTTCTGTTCCAGCACACGTAACCGATCCCGAACCATCACAATCTTATGAAAGAATGCTTCGATAGGAATCTCTTTTTCTTTCAGGGTCGTGTCGCCAGGGTACATGACCAGCTTTCCGCCGGTCCATTTGCTACCCAGAGGAACCAGCTCCTGGATATCGCTGAATCGTTGAAGCACACGGATCAGGCTTTTTTCAATTTTTTCAACCGTCGTTATATCGGATGGCGTTTCTACCGCTTCGATAATTTCTAATCCTTCGAAATTGCGCTTGATAATTTTTGTTCCGCTTTCGATGAAGGTTATTTCGTAGGCATCAGAACGGATCTGAACAAGTACACCTTTTCCGAACTGGGGGTGCTTGACACGGGAACCTATTCCCAATACTGTTTCTGACATAGTAGACATCTTTTTCAGCAGACAAAAATAGCGAGTTTATCGAAAATAGGATAAAATTATTATTGTTATTCGGTGGTGACGAGGCGGAAGCCTATACCGTAGTTGCCAAGATCGGGAATGTAACAGGAGCGGTATGCCGGCCGGCAATAGACCGCATAGCAGTACCAACTGCCGCCCCGGAACACCCGGTTGTCTCCCGATGTAGCCCCTTGAGGATTGGTTTGGGAACCTGGTAAATAATTGTCATAATTATCGCTGCACCACTCCCATACGTTGCCATGCATCTCATATAACCCCCAGGCATTGGGTGGAAAACTGCCCACAGGCATCGTTCTTTGTTTGTATGAGCCTTTGTTGCATCCGCTATAAGGGAAATTCCCATTGTAATTTGCCTGCCCGGTGGTCAGACAGTAACCGGTGGGAAAAGGGGTTGTAGTGCCTGCCCGCGCTGCATATTCCCATTCGGCTTCGGTAGGCAGGCGACAGCCCATCCAGTCTGCGAAAGCTTTGGCATCATTCCAGCTTACATTAATTACCGGGAGGTTGCCTCTTCCCCAGCCTTCATCACCTGGCTTACTCCGGCCGGTAGCTTTGCAGAACAGATCGTATTGGTCAAAGGTTATTTCGTACTTACTCATTTGAAAAGCGCGTAGAGTTACCTGGTGTTGAACTTCATCATCAAATCTGTCTGCTTCAGTTACCGGGCTCCCCATGAGAAATGTACCTGCTGGGATGCTTACCCATTCGATCGTGGGTTTTTGAGGAAAAACAAGTGTACTGAAACTAACCATTACAAGAATTGCTAAACCACCTGACTTTACCTTGTTTTTTTTCATGACCTCTGTTTCATTGCGATTGTATCAATCTATACCAGTTCGAACATATTCTTTGCCCTGGTGTGTATAGGTTAGAGAAGAGTACATGGCTTATGGCAAAGATATGAATATATTTTCCAACCGCGAATTTTACCTAATTTTGTAGTGTATACAAAACCTCAGTCACTATGTCAGGAAAAACATTTGCAGAAAAAATCTTAGGGGCTGAAAAAGGGAGCATCATCTTCGCCGCACCCGATATTATTCTTACACACGACAATACCTCCAGCATTTACAGCACCTTTAAAAAGATGGGAGGAGAAAAACCGCTCAAACCGGATACGCTGCTGGTTACCCTCGATCACAATGCCCCTCCTACCAATGCCAACCTGGCCAACGATTACAAAGTCATCCGGGAGTTTGTGGAAAAGTTTGGAATCGCCAGGTTCCACGACGTCGGGGATGGGATCTGCCACCAGTTGATGGCGCTCTACGCCCGGCCCGGAAAGCTCATCGTGGGCAGCGACAGCCATACCAGTACGGCAGGCGCTTTCAACGCGTTTGCCACGGGAATTGACCGGACCGAAACTGCCGGTCTGTGGAAGCAGGGCGAAACCTGGTTCCGGGTCCCGGAAACCATTAAGATCACCCTGCACGGGAAGCTTCCGGAAGGGGTGTTCGCCAAAGACCTGGCGCTGTGGATCATCGGGATGATCGGCAGCAGCGGCGCCGACTACATGTCCATTGAATACCATGGGGATGGCGTCAGATCGCTTACTGTTTCCGACCGGATGGTTCTGGCTAACCTGGCCAGCGAAATGGGAGCCAAGAATGCGGTCTTTCCTGCCGACGAAGTACTGAAAGACTATTTCGGTGAAGAGATCGAAGGGATCTGGGCCGATCCGGATGCGGTTTACCTGAAGGAGATCGAAATCAAGTTGAACGAACTCTTCCCGGTTGTGGCCGCGCCGCACCATGTCGACAACGTAAAAGCTGTTTCCCAGGCCGAGGGAACAAAGATACACCAGGCGTTAATCGGCACTTGCACCAACGGCCGGCTGGAAGACCTTCGGGAAGCGGCTGCCGTGCTGAACGGGAAAAAGATCATGAAATACATGCAACTGCTGGTGATTCCGGCTTCGAAAGAAATCTATATGGAAGCGATGAAAGAGGGATTGATCGAAACCTTTGTGAAAGCCGGGGCCAACGTACTGTCGGCCTCGTGCGGCCCTTGCCTGGGAACCGGACAAGGCATTCCGGCCGATGGGTTCAATGTCATCTCAACCGCCAACCGGAATTTCAAAGGACGTATGGGCAATCCCAATTCCAATGTCTATCTTGCTTCTCCCGCTACCGTGGCCATGTCGGCCCTGAAAGGGGAAATTGCTGATCCGCGCGGGAAAAAACATGCAGATGTTTATCCTTTCCACATCCCGCAAAGCGCCACCGTGGATATCCGCGATGTGGAAGACAGATATGCACAGGGCACCTGGAATTATGCCGATGTGGATAACCTCAACACCGACCAGATGTTCGCGGGAAATCTTACATACGAAGTCAAGAGTTCGGAACCTGAAAAAATCAGTCCTCATCTTTTCAAAGGCTTTGACAACAGTTTTGCCGGGCGCGTGCAGGCCGGTGATTGCATCTTCGCGGGCGCCAATTTCGGTTGTGGCAGCTCCCGGGAACACCCTGCAGTGGGGTTAGCGCATGCCGGTGTCAAAGCCGTCATCTGCAAATCGGTCAACAGGATCTTCTACCGGTCGGCCGTAAACCAGGGACTTCCGATCCTGCTGGTTCCAGAAGCTGTTAACGCTTACAAACAAGGGGATAAAGTCGATATCCGTTTTGAAGACGGTGTCGTGACTGTCGCCGGAAAAGAGTATAAGTTCGCCCCGCTCCCCTCAAAGCTGATGGCTATTTTCACAGCTAAAGGGCTCGTCAATTATATAAAGAACAGATGAGAAGGTGGCTCCAGGCGGTTCTTTTTACGGCCGCTACATTCGTGCTGGTATGGATCTTAAAACAAGTCTTCCCTAAGAATTCCGGAGCGTTGATTTTTTTTCTGGTATTCCTTCTGCTCGATGCATTTCTGTGGTTCGAAACGCGGAAACGGATTCGTCTGCTGAAACCCCTGATCAGATATCTGTTGATATGCCTTTACTGGATTCCCATTTCATTTGTACTGGCCGGAGTTATCTATGGGTTTTTCAGCACCTATTATTACTGGGGCACGTTTGTTAAAACCTACCTGACCAGTTTTGTTTTCCTGGCCTACATTGCCAAATCCATTCCGATGGTCTTTGCCATCCTCTGCCTGGGGATACAAGGGGTTCTCTTTCTGATCTCAACCGTGAGAAGAAAGAAAAGTAATTACCCGAAGATTCCCGAACTGGTATTTCGTACCGGCTGGGTCCTGGGAATTGCGATGTTTGCGCTGCTGATGACCGGCATGATTTTCTGGAGCCATAAGCTGCGGATAAGAGAGGTGGAAATTACGTTGAAAGACCTGCCCCGTTCTTTTGACCACTTTCGCGTTGTTCAGATCGCGGATTTGCACCTGGGAAGCTGGAATTCGAAAGAGCTGCTGGCCGAAGATGTGGAAATCATCAACTCTCTGGATCCCGACCTGGTATTTGTCACGGGCGACCTTTGTGATTACTGTACTGCCGATGCCCTGCCTTTTAGAAATATCCTAGCAAAGATCCGTGCGAAACACGGAATTTATACGGTTTTGGGAAATCACGATTACGGCGACTACATGACCTGGACCTCCCCCGAAGCAAAAGAGCAAAACCTGGCAGACCTCTGCAGGTTATACCAGGATCTGGGATGGAAGTTGTTGAGAAATGAACATGAGATCATAAAAATTGGAACTGACAGCATCACCATCCTGGGTGTGGAGAACTGGGGATCCATTAGCCGTTTTCAGCGGTTTGCCGATCTTCCCGGGACTTTGACCGGTGTGGAAAAGATGGCGACGAAAATCCTGTTGTCGCACGATCCGACCTATTGGGACAGTATCGTAAGCAACCAATATCCGGAAATTGAACTCACCTTTTCCGGTCATACGCACGGGGGGCAGATTGGATATGAAACGGCATTCGGTCAATGGAGTTTTGTTGAGTATTTTTATCCCCGCTGGGCAGGCCTTTACTCCCTGACACCCGGCAAACCTCCGTACCTATACGTTAACAGGGGTTTGGGAAACATCGGCTATGCCGGAAGAATCGGGATTTGGACGGAAATAACGCTGGTGATCTTAACTTGTGGTAATAAATGAAAAAACGCTCGCAAATCTCCGACAACGAAGTTCGCTACCATGAACTTGTAAACAACCTTCGAAGTGGTATAGCCATCTATGAAGCGATAGACGATGGCAATGATTTTATTATCAAAGACCTGAACAAAGCAGGCGAAACCGCCAGCAAAGTCCTCAAAGAGGATATCCTTGGGGTAAGCGTGAGAAAGGCGTTCCCGGCGGTGACCGAGATCGGCTTGTTTGAAGTTTTTCAGCGGGTTTACAAAACCGGGAAATCAGAACGGCTTCCCCTGCCACTGTACAAAGATCAGCGGATCGCGGAATGGGTGGAGAATTTTGTTTTTAAGTTACCCACGGGGGAGATTGTCTCGATCTATGATGATCTTTCCGGATTCAAAATCATCGAGGAGAAACTGTCCAAAAGTGAAGAGCGGTTGCAACTTTCACTTGAAATTTCGGAAATTGGATTATGGGATTGGCATATTCCGACCTCAAAAGTTTTCTTCAGCAATGTCTATTTCACCATGGCAGGGTACAGGCCGGGAGAATTTGAAGCCAGTTTTAAAGGATGGGCAAGCCATGTTCATCCAGAGGACATTGAAGCTGCGAATGCAAAAGTAAATGAAGCGCTCCTGCATCCGGAGAAAGAGTACAAGGCAGAATTTCGCTTCCGGTGCAAGGATGGATCCTACATCTGGATTCTGGCGAAAGGAAGGATTGTTGAAACTGACACGGCCAGGAAGCCGCTTCGGATGCTCGGCACTCACACCAACATCACAGCCCTGAAGGAACATGCCGATGCCGAGCATCGGAAAGCCCTGGAAGCGGTCGAACGTCAGAAGATCCTGTTTGAGATCTCCCGGCTGTTCCATATTGATTTCAAGAAAACATGGGAAGCCATTACAGAGAAAGCCTCCGGTATATTGAAGGCTGATCGCGTCAGTATCTGGACGCTATCACTCCCCCGGAAATTTCTCATTTGCGAGGATCTGTATATCCGAAAAACAAAAGTACATGCCCTGGAAGAGGAATTTGATTGCAACCTCTACCCGAACTATTATCGTGCTCTGGAAGATTCCCGTTTCATTGATGCCGAAGATGGAATGGCCGATCCACGAACCCGTGACTTTACGAATGATTACCTGGCTCCATTGAGCATCCTGTCACTTCTCGATGTCCCGGTACGGAAAGGCGGTGAGCTTTCCGGGGTAATCTGCTTCGAATACACGGAGAAACTTCGCAAATGGAGCCTGGAAGAAAAGGAATTCGCGGCTTCCCTGGCCGACCTTGTATCGGCAAAATTTGAAACCCTGGATCGCCAGCGAACGGAAAAGGAACTGGTCTTTTCTGAGAAACGGTACAGGAACATGGTGGATAACGCCCTGATAGGGGTCTTCAGAACCCGTCCCGACGGGGCGATTCTTTTTGCCAATACCGCCATGGCGAAGATGTTTCAATTCGACTCGCCGGAAGATCTGTCGAAAAGAAATATTCAAGAGTTTTATAAAAACCTTACTGACCGAAAGAAACTGCTGGATATCCTGGAAAGGGAAAAGATCATCAGAAATTTCGAGGTGGATCTGGTGACGAAATCGGGGGCTATTCTTACCGGCCAGGTCAATGCTTATAAGGAAGAGGATCAGATCGTCGGGATGATCATGGATATCACCGACCAGAAAAAGATCCTGCAAGATCTGAATGTGTCCAGAGTAAAGGCCGAAGAATCAGACCGGCTGAAAACATCCCTGCTGGCCAACATGAGCCATGAACTTCGCACACCGATGAATTCGATCCTTGGTTTCTCTGACCTTTTGTTAAATGAATCGCACGATCCTGAAACAATCTTTTATACGAATAAAATCCACGTATCCGGGAAAAGGTTGATGAATACCCTTCATGCGATCCTCGAACTGGCCGACCTGGAAACCACCCGGGAAAAACTGGCGGTAAGAGAGATTGACCTGTTAAAAGTTCTCTCCTCAGTTACCGTGCCTTTTCAGACTCAGGCCAGTAACAAGGGATTGTACCTTGTCACAGAGTTCACCCACCGGATCATCGTCCTAGCCGATGAAAAATTGCTGAAACTGGTCTTCCAGAACCTGGTTGACAATGCGGTGAAATTTACGGAAGAGGGAGGCGTTACGGTCGAGACTGCTCTGGTGGAGTCGGAAGGATCCTATCAGGCAAAGATCATGTTTAAGGATACCGGTATCGGAATCGTGCGGGAGAATTTTGAAACCATCTTCGAAGAATTCCGGCAGGCCAGCGAAGGGTATAACAGAATGTATGAGGGGACAGGTCTTGGATTGACCCTGTCGAAAAAGATGGTGGAAATGATGGGGGGTAAGATTACGGTGGAAAGCGAATCCGGTTTGGGATCCATTTTTACAGTATGGCTTCCTGCTGTAATGAAAGGCGTCCCCCCTCTGGAGGTTCAGGAGACAGTAGCGGATCGGGAAATATATGTTCCGACTGTCATCAAGGTTCATACCCCTGTAAAACTGCCTCTTGTGCTGATTGTGGAAGACAATGAGGACAATGCAGAGATCGTTAAGCTCTACCTGAAATCGATGTGCCGCGTAGACCGCGCTCCTGACAGCAAATCAGCCCTGAAAATGATTACGAAGAATCAATACCAGGCCATCATGATGGATATCAACCTGGGAACCGGAATGGACGGACTTAAGATTACCCGGGAGATCCGGGCAATGGAAAACTATCAAAAGACTCCGATCATTGCCATCACCGGTTATACCATGAGCGGGGATCGTGATAAGATTCTGGCAGCCGGTTGTTCCCATTATATTGCCAAACCTTTCAATAAAGCTTTGCTTACAGACGTGTTATCAAGTGCGTTATCAGTCAATCGCCCGGGAAACCTGGATGAATGACACTTCGATATCGCCTCCCTGGGGATAGAGGCTGATCCAGTTATTGTCCTCCCGGAACCATGGATCCTGGTCTTTCACACTGATCAGACGTTCATGTGCCTCCCCGTCGGTAGTGATGTTACGGATCGCCAGGCCGCCGCTGGTCTTTGCATCTTTTCCGTACCGTAAAAGGATGTTGAACGAAGCCCCTGAAAGAGTCTTCACTTTGAGGTAAATGAAATTATTTCTTCTGGTGGCAACATTCACCGGATTGAAGGTAAATTTCTGTTCCTCCCCAGCCCTGATGATTACCGGAGTACTCAGGACATCCGCAATGGCGTTTTCGGCAATGGTCTTCCGGATCTTTGCAATCATCTGCCGCGGGTATTCTTCCATGGGGAGGAAAGCAAGCGCCCGGGTATAGGCGTCGATGGCCTTGTCGTACTCAAAGGTATTGAAGAAGCCATCCCCCTCTCCCACGGCCCTGTCATAATCGGCCTTGTTTGCCCGGTAGATGCTGTCAATCCTGGTCGTGGCAAACCGGATTTTATCCTTTGGATAAGCCTCTTCCGGGAATATATCCAGCGCCTGCCGGTACTTATCCCTGGCTTTGGTATATTCTTTCATTGCGAGGAATTGATCCCCGTTGGAAACCAGTTTGTCGTAGGTCTGTTTCTTTCCTTCCAACTCAGCCAGGATCCGGTTGATCTCGCTGACCTTCTCTTTCGGATAGGTTTCAGCGGGTTTGATCGCAGATGCATTCTGGTATTCCTCCCTGGCTGTCTCATACTGCGCGGAAGCCAGAAGTCCGTCAGCTTTTGCAACAGCCGTCTGGTAGGTCTCGTTTCGTTTGCGGATCTCCGCCGTGATCTGATCGATCTCGGCGATGCGTTCTTTCCAGTACGCTTGCTCTGGCTTCAGTTCCCCGGCCTTTGAAAACACACTTCTAGCCGAGTCATACGACTTTGCGGCAAAGGCTAGGTCGGCCTTCCCGATGAGGCTGTTGTATTCGGCATCAATCCTTTGCTGACGGGCGATTTCGTCTTTGAAGATCTGGTCGATCTGCGCGATCTTTTCCTTAGGGTAAAGTTCTCCTGGTTTTAGGGTGGCGGCAGTTAAAAATTCTGTTTTCGCCAACGCATAGGATTTCTGGCCGAAAAGGCTGTCTCCCTTCCTCACTATTGCCACATATTGCTGATCCAGCTGTTTTTGCCTCGCCATTTCACTTAGGATCCTGTCGATCTGGGCGATCTTCTGATCCGGGTAGGGCTCTTTTGGCTTTCTGGTTTTAGCCTCGGTGTATGTTTGCCGTGCCAGCAAATATTCTGTGTTCCTGAACTGACTTTCGGCGATCCCGATAAGCTTCTGGTATTGTTCTGTAAGGATTTGCTCATCCGCGACTGCCTGAAGGAGGGAATCAATAAATTGGATACGCTGGGCAGGAAGGGCAGCGGCGGGTTTGAGGTCAAGTGCTTTCTGATACGCTGTCCGGGCTGGTTCGTAAGATTGCACTCCGAACAGTTTGTTCGCCTCTGAAATAACAGCATTATAGCTATCCTCCAGTTCTTTTTGCTGCTGGGCCAGCAAGGTTTCCAGGATCCCGTCGATCTCGGTGATCTTCTCTTTTGGATAATTCTCACCGGGTTTGAGTTGCAACGCACTCTGGTATTCTGTTCTGGCTTCTGGATAGGCTTTCTCCCCAAAAAGCCGGTCTGCGTTTTTCAGTGCCGCCTGGTAGGTTGCTTCGAGAGTCAGCATATTGGTTTCCTGCTCGTTGATACAGGTTTGCGTTTTGGCAAGCATGGCTTTCGGGTAGGATTCGTCGGGTTTTATCTGAAGGGCTTGCTGGTAATGCTGATAGGCCCGGATGAAATCTTTGGCGACATACAAACTATCTGCGAGGCTTAAAACATACTCGAAATCGGCGTTTGTCCTGGCTATTCCGGCCAGTATCCGGTCGATCTCCCGGATGCGGTTCGCCGGGTAACTCTCATTGGGTTTGATAATTAGTGCCCCTTCGTATTCCTTCCGTGCACCGGCATACCGGGTGTCGACGAAAAGCTGGTCGGCCCGGGCAATGGCCTGCCTATACGATTCATCAATGACGCGTAATGTATCCAGAATCCGGTTAAGCTCTTCAATTTTTTGTTTCGGATAAACTTCCTCAGGCTTCTGCTTCAGCGCGTTCTTATATTCGAAAAGGGCATTCTGGTAGGACTTCGTTCCGAAATATTTATCGGCAGAAGCGATGGCCGCTTTGTATAATTCTTCCCTCACCCGGGCATCCACCTGGGTCTTGAGGATCTGGTTTATCTTTTCGCGGGGATAAGATTCCCCAGACATAATTTTCAGGGCATTTTCATATTCTTGCTTTGCTTTTTCATAATCCCTGGCATCGAAGAGTTTATCGGCACTGGCCACAGCCACGTCGTAGAGAATGTTTTGGGCCTTCTGAGACCGTAACAATTCCATCGTCTCTTGGAGTTTCTCCTTGGCGTAATTATCGTCAGGCTTGACATCAATTGCCATCTGGTAGGATGCCTTCGCATTCAGGTAATCCTTCTTCGCAAAATAGGCGTCGGCCCTCGAGATTATCCGTGAATATTCCTCGGCGGTCTTTTTTTGCTGGGCAATCAACCCCTTGACCCGGATGATCCTTTCCTGGAGGGAGGGAACATCCGGTTTCAGGGCCTTTGCTTTTTCAAGTTCCGTAAGACATTCCGTGTATTTCTGCTCTTTGTACAGCTGATCGGCATTTGTTAAAAAAGCGCGATAGATGGAATCCGAAACGGGTTGCGCGGGAGTATAAATTGTATCCCGTAATTCGCTGAACGAGGGAACAATCCGGGTTGCAGGGATAAAGATGGAGAAAGCAAGGGCAAAAGCAGATGAAAGAAAAAAGGCAGGAATCAACAACCGGGATCTCTTCCGTAACGTTTTATTCATAACTATTCAACGCAGGTTCCGGGATTTAATTTTACCGGAATCTCAATAATCGATGATGCCATCCCGGATCGTTAGTTTTCGGTCGGCCATGTTCGCAAGTTCTTCGTTGTGGGTAACAATGATATAGGTCTGACGGAACTGATCCCTTAATTCGAAGAAGAGTTTGTGAAGCTCCACGGCCGATGTGGAATCCAGGTTGCCGGATGGTTCGTCAGCCAGAATCACCCCCGGATTGTTTACCAATGCTCTGGCAACAGCCACCCGTTGCTGCTCCCCGCCCGAAAGTTCGGAGGGTTTATGCCGGGCCCGGTCTTCCAGCTTCATAAATTGCAAAAGCTCCAGGGCTCTCTTTTTTGCTTCCTTCTTGGGGACTCTTGCGATAAATGCGGGAATGGAAATGTTTTCAAGGGCCGTGAATTCAGGCAACAGGTGATGAAACTGGAACACGAAGCCGATCTCCCGGTTCCGGAAATCAGACAGCTTGCGGTCCGACATTCTGTGTACCGTGTGTCCGTTGAGCTCGATTTCCCCCTTATCGGCCTTGTCAAGTGTCCCCAGAATGTGGAGGAGGGTGGATTTTCCCGCACCCGAAGCTCCCACAATGGAAATAATCTCCCCTTTTTGAACTTTCAGGCTGATCCCCTTGAGTACCTTCAGCGAACCAAACGATTTATGAATATCCCGGGCTATGATCATGTAGTGCTGTAAAGTAGCAAAGTTACGAATGTTATTTTGAAAATCGGATGGTTGTTCGTACTTTTGAAACCCTCTAACGATCAGATGTACATATGAATCTACACGAATATCAGAGCAAGTTGCTGCTGAAGAAAAACGGCGTTATGGTCCCAGAAGGGCTGCTGGCAATTTCGACTGAAGAGGCCGTGCGGGCAGCAGAAGTCATACAGAACAGTACCGGATTCGACAACTGGGTGATCAAAGCGCAGGTTCATGCCGGTGGGCGCGGCAAAGGCGGCGGGGTGAAAGTGGCAAAGACCCTGGAAGAGGTCAGGTTGTATGCCGAACAGATCATTGGGATGACCCTGATAACACCTCAGACAGGAGCTAAGGGGAAAAAAGTCAGAAAAATCTATGTGGAACAGAATATCTATTATCCGGGCCCTTCCGAACCGTCGGAAATCTATCTCAGTGTGCTTTTGAACCGCCAGAAAGGGCATATCATCCTGATGTACTCGCCCAGAGGCGGAATGGATATTGAAAAAGTGGCTGAAGAGACCCCGGAAATGATCTTCACGGAAGAAATTGATCCGGTGATCGGCCTGAAGCCCTTCCAGTCCCGGAAAGTTGCGTTTAACCTGGGTTTGTCGGGTGAAGCCAACAAAAACATGATCAAATTTGTTACCGGTGTTTACAACACCTATATCAATTCCGATGCATCACTGGTGGAAATCAATCCGGTGTTCAAAACCTCCGACAACAAGATCCTCGCGGCAGATGCCAAAGTGGTCATAGACAACAACGCATTGTTTCGCCATGCCGACATTGCCGGTATGCGCGACCTGGATGAAGAAGACCCGATTGAGGTGGAAGCCTCCGGATTCAACCTCAACTACGTGAAACTGAACGGCAACGTAGGCTGTATGGTGAACGGGGCCGGGTTGGCCATGGCCACCATGGACATCATCAAATTGTCGGGAGGAGAACCGGCCAACTTCCTGGATGTGGGAGGAAGCGCCAATGCCAAGCGTGTGGAAGAGGGTTTCCGCATCATCCTGAAAGACCCCAATGTCAAAGCGATCCTGCTCAACATCTTTGGCGGGATTGTAAGGTGCGACAAAGTTGCGCAGGGCGTCGTGGATGCCTATCACAACATCGGGAAGATCCCGGTCCCCATCATCGTAAGGCTTCAGGGAACCAATGCCGTGGAGGGAAAAAACCTGATCGATGCTTCCGGACTTCATGTCCATTCCGCCATCACCCTGCAGGAAGCGGCTGACCTGGTGACCCGCGTCCTGAGCTGATCCGGCAGCCATCTTCCAGTACTGTCAGGAAATCCCGTATCCTGTTCAGCGTCTGGATAGCAGATTTTTCAAAGGAGAGTTTTCCTGCGGGTACTAATTTCTCTTTCATTCCTGGATGAAATTTTTCCAGCCAGGCAACGAAGTTTTCCTCGTCACTATTTTTCCGCTTCTTTTGCTGCTGTTTCAGGTACTGAAGAATCCGCAATCCGTCGAATTTCTCATGGCATGCCCTCACGAACTGATCCCGGTCCCGGGAATTTTTACGGAGGGAGGCAAAAGGATCGGGATCCCCGGTCACCTCTGACAGAAATCGGGTAACCGGAGTCATCCTCGTCTGCCGGAACATCTCCGGGAAAAGGGTGCAACTCTCCCCAATCTCATCAAAAAACGGGTACGGGTAGATTGGGTAACTGCTCCAGTTGCCCCCGGCGCCCCTGATCATAGCCGGACCGGTACCAAAATAGACCCGGGAGGAATCCCGCGCCGCGGGATGGACTTTCACTCCGTTCCAGTAGTGCAGATCCCCAAACTTCCGGAGCTTCTGGAGAAAATAAAAATCCTCCCCGCTCAGCTTTGGCGTAATTCCACCTACCGCCCGGTACGCCCAAACGGGAAAGGCCATTGCTGAACCCAACGCTGTAAAGGAATAAGGGCTCCCGATTCGCCAAAGGTTCAGTACGTAATGCCGCATGTAAATCTCATACCGGAGAATAGCTCTGGCTGTGATCGGATCATCGGGAAGGTGATGATAATAGGGAACTGCAAGCGCTACCGAACCGGGATTCCCGGTCAGGGTTTCGATCACGGACTCAAAATAGGTTGGAGGGAAAACGGTATCTGCATCCAGACTCAGAATGATATCCTGAGGGTGGGCTATGGAAACGATACTATCCATCAAGGTCTTCCGGGCCCAACCCACGCCATGTGATCTCCTTTTCCAACCCTGGCCACGGGAACTTCGGTCGAGAACCAACACCTTGAATCCATGATCCCGCTGAAGAAATTCGAGCGTTTCCCGGTTGCGCAAACATGTAGGGAGCTTCTCTTCAAGGTCCCACCATTCGTCGGGCTGGTTGACACAAATCACAACGGTGAAATCCGTGAAATTCTGGGAAGAAATTGCATCCAGGGTGAAAGGCAGTAGTTCCGGTTCATCCATTACCGGAAGAGCTACGAACAGATGCGGACAATTAGTCATTTCCCATCGTCCTACGGACTACTGATTCAAGTGTTGAAACAGCGTGTCATTGCTGATCAGTTCCACTGCCTTGATAACCTCCGGGTCCTGTTCGTTTGCAATGATATAGAAAGAAGTGAGATCCCAGAGTTTCTGGGCAATAAGCCCTTTGATTTGAGCTTTTATGAGCTTTTCTGAGGCTTTGAATTCCTCCTCGTTTTGTTTGATGCTGGCTTTTTCTGCTGCGTTGAAGAAGAGCTTCATGATGGAATCATTCACCACAAACTGCTCCCGGAAACGGGTGAAATCGGGGTAAGTTTTCTGAAGTTCTTTCCTCTGTCGGTCGACATATTCACCTACCAGTGGATTGATGATATTCTGGCGCCGGATGTCGAGATAGTAATCGGTCAACGGCGTGGAATCCCAGGGGATGAAAACATCGGGCATGATTCCTCCTCCTCCGTAAACCACCCGGTCATTTGCCGTATGGTATTTCAATGAATCGGGAAGCTTAATGCTGTCGGCATGCAGTAACTCACCATGTTTATACCGGTTAGTGAAATCCTGGTAATACTCATCTACTCCGTCATCATAGGGCTTCTGGATGCATCTCCCTGAAGGGGTGTGGTACCGGGCCGTAGTCAGGCGGATCTGGGAGGTGTCGGGAAGATTGAACGGACGTTGCACCAATCCTTTACCAAAGGATCTCCGTCCGGCAATGAGTCCGCGGTCCCAGTCCTGCACTGCCCCAGAGACGATCTCACTGGAAGAAGCGCTGTTTTCATTGATCAGGATCAGCACCTTCCCCTGTTCGAAATTCCCTTTGAAGGTTGAATAGAAGTTCTCCCGCGGACTACGCATTCCTTCGGTGTAGACAATGAGTTTCCCCGTCCCGAGAAATTCGTCAGAAAGTTCAATGGCCGGAGCCATATAGCCTCCAGCATTGTTCCGTAAGTCCAGGATCAGGTTCTTCATCCCCTGGCTTTTCAGCCTGGCCACTGCTTCCTTGAATTCATCAGTGGTGTTGAGTGAGAAACGGTTGAGGTTTATGTACCCGACTTCAGGAGCAATTATATAGACTGCGTCAATGCTGTTGATGGGAATCTTATCCCTGACGATGGAATAGTCGATCAATTCTTTCTTCCCCTTGCGATAAATTGAAACTTGTACCGTTGTTCCCCGTTTTCCCCTGAGGTGATCGAGAACAAACTGCGTATTCACCTGGTTCCCCACCACCACTTCGCCGTCGATCTTCACAATCTTATCCCCCGAAACGATGCCCAGCTTCTCGGATGGACCTCCCGGGATCGGGTGTACCACCGTGATGGTATCTTTCAGGATCTCAAACTGGATACCGATTCCTTCAAAATTGCCTTCCAGGGGTTCATTGGCGCGTTGCAGTTCTTTTTTGGGGATGTAGATGGAATGAGGGTCCAGTTCCTTCAGCATCTCCACAATCGCAGCCTCCGCGAGTTTTGCATTATCCACGGAATCCACATAGGCATAATTGATGTATTGCAGCGCCATTTGCAGTTTTCGCAAGCTTGCGTTCGGATCGGAACCCTGTGTAAATCCCGTTGCCGGCATCAGAAACAGCAGGAAAAAGAAAAACCAAAGCCGGTTTTTCAGCTCAGTATATAGTTTCATTTTTCGATCAGTTTTTTTATTCCGGAACCTATTTAATTTTTATCTATTTTTAACTGATAAAACCGCTAATTATTGCAGGGATGGAAGCAGAAAAGGGGAAGTTGATCCGCAGCTTGTTCTTCCCGGTTATTTTTATTTTTATTATCTGGGCCGTAAAGGTAGTTGAAATTATTCTCAACACCTCCTT
Source organism: bacterium (assembly GCA_043806735.1). GTDB lineage: Bacteria > Bacteroidota > Bacteroidia > Bacteroidales > FEN-979 > QYOJ01. Next base: position 17,449 of record JAZDGR010000095.1, read on the forward strand.
TGCGGATTACGGGCTCCATCCCCTGCAATGGAAAGGACTTTGGGGGATCCTCACATTCCCGTTGATCCATTCGGGATGGAACCACCTGTTTGCCAACACGGTTCCACTATTTATCCTCTCGGCATTCCTCTTTTATTCCTACCGTGAGATTGCCTGGAAGGTGCTGATCCTCATCTACCTGGTTTCCGGATTGTGGATCTGGGTTTTCGCCGGGTACGGTTCGGTCCATATCGGCGCCAGCGGGGTGGTCTATGGACTTGCTGCCTTCCTGTTCATAAGCGGGATCCTTCGTCGCGATACTTCCCTCATGGCCGTGACACTGCTCGTTGTTTTCCTGTACGGAGGCTTGATCTGGGGCATTTTCCCACAGCTTTTCCCCAAAGAACGGATCTCATGGGAAGGTCACCTGATGGGTCTGCTGGCAGGAACGGTGCTGGCTTTCTATTTCCGGAAAGCCGGTCCGCAACGGGCAAAGTACGACTGGGAGGAGGAAGAGGATGAAGATCCGGATCCCTATTCCGATGATCAATCCACCGAGATGTAGGGCAACAGCTTCCTGAAGGTACTGTCCTGCATCTCGGGGATTTGTTTCAACTCTTCAACCGTATTGATTTTCTTCTGTTTCTTCCGGAAAACGACCACCGCTTTTGCCAGTTCGTATGGCATATAAGGATGACGCATCAGCTCTTTGAAACTGGCAGTATTCAGGGCTATCTTCCGTATCTTCCTGGGATCCACTGAAATGTGACCCTCGATCCCTTGATACCGGATTGAATCCATTCCCCACACTTCGAGTAACTGTTCCTTCCTGGTAAAACCGCCAAGTTTATCCCGGTAGCCTGTGATCCTCCGGGCAAATGCGGAGCCGATCCCACGCAGGCGTTGCAAATCGAGGGTGTCGGCCGAATTGAGCTCAATGACAAATCCAGAAGTCGATGTTTTCCACTCCTGGGGTTTTGTCTCGACTTTGCTTAAAGTAGCCTCAAATCGCATAATCTCCGTCTCAAATTGGGCAAATTCAACCGGCTCCAGCTTCTTCTCCGATGGCAGGCAAATTCGTACCCCGCAGATGCCAAGCAGGATCGCCACCAGGATGACCACCCCCTTTTGCTCACTCCGGCTAAACGTAAAATACTCATTAAAAACCTGTTTCACTTTCATAACCCATAATTTCTACTACTTCCACTACTTCCACCACATTCACCACCTTCACCACCTTCACCACATTCACCACCCCCACCACTCACCGCAGTACCTTCGCCCCAATCCTGCACTCCAAGCAACGCTTCTGATCGCAATACCGGCTTTTCAATTGTTTCAAGGCCTGTGTTTGCATGGCATTTGTTCCCGGAAAACCGAGCAGTTTCCACTGGTTGATATCAGCGTCTTCCTCCGCGGGAAGCTCTTCCAGCATTGCGATCGCTTTCTCCCGGTTTCCCGAAAGATTTTTTTCCTGTTCGGACAGGAATAGAAAAGGAGCTACGGCATTGATCATGATTAAAAGAACCGACCTTTTCCCCAGGAACTTCTCTCTTCGTACCGAGATCCGTTCAAACGTATAGTGAGTATCCCAGTAATCACTGGCCTTCACTTCCAGCCAACTCATCCAGTCTTTCATAGGCTGATCCAGCAGGCTCTCCTCAAACAGGTAATCCCGCCCTTGGAGGATTCCGGCAAACTGACTGATCCTGACAGTCGGGAAGCCCGAGGGGCGCATCCGCAAGAACTTCCACATACCCTCCTTCAGCGGGGTCAAGCAATATTTATCATTGAAAAAACAGAAATCCCTGTGAAGCTGCCGGGGATATTCTTCCCGGAATACTGGATGCAGGAGTCCTGCCTGCCCAAATAAAAGCGCTTCCAGGACCAACCTGTCCGACCGGTGCCGGAACAGCAACTTCAGGGGTAAACTTTTTGCCAGCAGCTCAAATGGTTGCGCATTGACTCTCAATCCGACGGCATATCCCAGCGACTGATAGAATGCCTCCTCCCAGTTTCCATGAGCAAAGACCAGAAGCTGTCTGGTCTTCATTGCTTTCTCTTCCAGGCGTTCAAACGCCAGCACGGGTACCCATAACAAATAACTTTCTATCAGTTCTTCTTTTAGAAGGTTCTGACATGGAATAAACAGCGGAGAGGAAAGCAAATGGAGGTACCTCTTATACACCCGTTCCGGATAGTTTCCCCTGACTTCCACCACAGGAATCGGTTTTGTTCCGGTCGCCGTTACATCGATATCGTGCGAATCGACCACATGCAAAATCACATTATCATAGGCGTGATCTTGATCGTGGCCGTGACGGAACCAGTCAGAGGACTTCTGGTGGATCTCGACATTCCCGGCCCAGGTAGTCTGGCCTATCCGGAGCCGGGCGTTGAAGAAATCAGGACCCCCGTTCCGGTTGGATTCCCCCGGATGGAGAATAGTTATCTTTTCTCCGGTAACTGTAACAAGATCGGTGCAAAGTAAACGGAACCGCCACAAATACTGAATGAAATCTTCTGTCATAGTCAGGATTATTTAAGGAATTGTTTCCCATTAATCCGGTTTAGGGTCAAAAGGTTATATGGGGTGCGAAAAAAAATAACGGCAGAGAAGTTTGCAAGAAGCGATTCGTTAAGTTATATTTGCATAACCATAGAAGGGGGTCAACGGTATGACTGATGGTGCCGCACTTATTTCAGGGATAGAATATAAGGTACACCAACTGATCGGACGGTTAAAAGCCCTTCAAATGGAAAATGAACACCTGAAAAAAGAACATCACGAACTAATAAAAACCAAAGGAGAACAAACAGAAACCATCGAAGAATTAACACAGAAGATCAACATTATTAAAACAATTAAAATAATAGAAACAAAGGAAGGGACGGTTGAAGCGAAAGTTAAAATAAATGAGCTTTTGCGGGAAATCGATAAATGTATTGGGCTTTTGAACAGCTAAAAAAGGTTTGATGCGCAGCCAATGAGTGAACTGACAATTTCTGTATCGATCGCTGAAAGGGCATATAAACTAGTAATAGATTTGCAACACGAAACATTGTTCAGGGAGGCGGCCAAATTGATTGAGAAGAGGATGAGAGATTATTCAGGCAGTTACACATACAAGGATAAACAGGATCTCTTAGCCATGGTGGCTCTTGAATATGCAACCAGTTATCTTCAGGAGGAAAGAAACAGTTCCGGTCAGAATGTTGAGCAAATGCAGAAACTGGCTAAAATCGACCTGCTCCTGACGGAGTATCTGGCACAATAAGCCCGTTCGTTCTTTGAAAAACAAAGATTTACCCGCATTGATCCAAGCAGTTTGTAAACCTAACATTACAAATATTAGGGCGACGCTCACTAGCACGTAGGACAGGCCTCGGTTACTCCCGATCCGTCGGGAGGATTCCGGTACGCCGGGACAGTGGAAGCTCGAAATGCATGGCAGCCCTATTCATGTCCTAGGAGGTTTATCATTACCTCACGGATCAGTGCGGGTTTTTTTTTCAACCTTCCCTCCAATTCATAAACCTAAAAACCAGACGAGATGGAGATTATGATATATGTCATTATGGGTGTGGTTGGCATGATTATCGGCGGGCTGATCACAGGTGCCATTCTGAACAAAGCGCTGGAGAGAAAGCGCGATTCCCTGCTGAAGGAAGCTATGGATAAAGCAGAGGTGATCAAGAAAGAAAAAATCCTTCAGGCCAAAGAGAAATTCCTTCAGATGAAATCCGAACATGAAAAGTACATTCATGAAAAAAATGACGAACTCGGCAAAAATGAGAACCGTTACAAACAGAAAGAGGTTGCTCTTAATCAACGAATAGAAGAGTTGTCCAAAAAACAGAAAGAGTTCGCCATCATCAAACAGAACCTAACGACCCAACTGGAAATTGTCAATAAAAGGCAGTCCGACCTGGACAAAGCCATCAAGCAACAGGTGGAGAAACTCGAATCGCTGGCCAGTTTGTCGGCCCATGAAGCCAAAGAGCAATTGATTGAAACCCTGAAGGAGGAGGCCAAATCGGAAGCCCTGATGCACATCAAGGACATCGTTGATGAGGCAAGACTCACCGCCAATATGGAGGCCAAAAAGATCATCATTGAAACCATCCAGCGTACAGCCAGCGAGCATGCAATTGAAAATACCGTATCGGTATTTAACATTGAAAATGAAGAGGTTAAGGGACGCATCATCGGACGCGAAGGGCGGAATATCCGCACCCTGGAATCGCTCACCGGGGTGGAGATCATCATCGACGATTCGCCGGATGCGATCCTCCTGTCAGGATTTGATCCGGTGAGGAGGGAGATAGCCAGGCAATCCCTTCATAAACTGGTCACCGACGGACGGATTCATCCGGCCCGGATTGAAGAGGTGGTAGCCAAGACAAAAAAACAGATCGAACAGGAGATTGTCGAAACCGGGAAACGGGTCTGCATCGACCTGGGGATCCTCAACCTCCATCACGAACTGATCCGGATGATCGGAAGAATGAAATACCGGTCCTCCTATGGACAAAACCTCCTTCAGCATTCCATCGAAGTGGCGAAACTCAGTGCCACCATGGCTGCAGAGCTGGGGCTGAATCCCAAAAAAGCCAAGCGGGCCGGACTGCTTCACGACATTGGGAAGGTGCCCGATAATGAACCCGAGCTGCCACATGCGTTGCTGGGGATGAACCTGGCCGAAAAATTCAAAGAGAAACCGGAGATCATCAATGCCATTGGAGCCCATCATGATGAGATCGAGATGGATAACCTGATTTCCCCCATCATCCAGATCTGTGACGCAATTTCCGGCGCCCGTCCCGGTGCGCGAAGGGAGGTGGTGGATGCTTATATTGAACGGTTGAAAAACCTCGAGGAACTTGCCCTGAGCTATCCCGGAGTCGTAAAGACCTATGCCATCCAGGCGGGACGTGAGCTGAGAGTCATCGTTGGCGCCGATAAAATTTCGGATGCCGAAGCGAATCAACTGGCTTTTGACCTCTCGAAAAAAATCCAGACGGAGATGACCTACCCAGGTCAGATCAAGATTACGGTAATCAGAGAAACGAGGGCAATCAGCTACGCAAAATAGTTTTCATGACCCCCGAAGCACAGAAAAAAGAGAACCGGCTCAAGTTGATCGAGTTCATGGTGGATCATGCTGCTGAAGCAATCGTCTTAATAGGGCGCGATGGCAAGATCAGGTACGCAAATCACAAGGCGGCCACAAGCCTCAGGTTTACCGACGAAGAGCTTCCGGACAAATCAGTGTTTGAACTGGATCAGACCCTGACACAAGACAGACTCGAAGAACTTTGGGCGCACACCAAGGAACACAAGGTCGTCACCCTCGAATCAATGCAAATCAGAAAAGACGGGTCGATCATCCCAACCGAAGTAACTGTCAATTTCCTGACTTACCGGAATGAGGATCTCCTGGTCGGATTTGTTAAAGATATTTCAGCTCGGAAAGAAGCGGAATATCTGAAACAGATCGGTTTCGAAATCTTCAATACCGTGAACCGGTCGACTTCCCTTTCGCATCTTTTCCTGGATATCCGGAACATGATGAGCAAAATCATCGATACCAGCACGTTGATGCTGACTATCAGAAATCCCAAGTCAGGGCAAAACAGTGCATTCTATGTCAGGAACGGAGAGGTTGTCGCCGAAAAAGTTGAGGTGGAAAACTCATTGATCGGTTGGCTATTTGATTCAGGGAAACCGGTACGGTTGCAGGAATCCGATATCCGCAAATTGCAGGATGAGAAATTGGTAAAGAAGACATCCTCTCCGGCAAAATGCTGGTTGGGTATCCCTCTTCATTTTGGAGAAGAGGTAATCGGGGTCATTTCCCTGGAGAATTTCGAAGACGAGCATGCCTTTTCTGATCAGCATCTCCGGACATTGGACTATATTTCTTCCCAGATTTCCCTTGCGATTCAACGGAAACAATCAGAAGAGGCTCTGAAGGTATCTGAGCAAAGTCTCAGAGAGTCCAACGTTTCCAAGGATAAGTTCTTTTCGATCATTGCCCATGACCTGCGGGGGCCGTTTAATGCGATCATCGGGTTTTCGGAACTCCTTCATACCGAGCTGGACTCCTTCAATGAGATGGAGAGGCGAACCATGATCAAGAACATTCATGAGGCATCGGTCAGCACCTTCAAGCTGCTTGAAAACCTTCTGGAATGGTCGAGGATTCAAACCGGCAGAACAAAACCCAATCCCGAAAATATCGACCTAAGCACCATCGTCAATAACAGCCTCTCTTTTTTGAAACATCTGGCGGAAAAGAAGAAGATCAAGCTCTTCTCAGGGATCCATTTCGGAACCATTGCATACTGCGACGAGAACATGATCACCACCGTAATCAGGAACCTGATCTCCAACGCCATCAAATTCACCAACCCAATGGGGGATGTCAGGATATGGGCTACCGAGAAAGAAAAGGTCATCGAGATCGTGGTCGCGGATAATGGCGTAGGCATCCCGCCCGAAAACCAGCAAAAACTCTTCCGTCTGGATGAATCAGTAAAAACCCGTGGCACTTCGGGGGAACAGGGGACCGGACTCGGGCTGATCCTCTGCCATGAGTTTATTGAACTGAACGGCGGCCGGATCCTGGTGGAAAGCACCCCCGGGAAAGGAAGCCAGTTTAAATTTACCCTGCCGAAGTTTAATTTTTAATCCCAAACATCATGGACATAAACGAAAAAGTATTAAATGCCCTTGCAAAAGCAGGGAAGCCGATGAAATCAGGCGAAATCGCTGAGCTTATCAAAGCCGACAAAACGGACGTTGACAAAGCCATCAAAACACTTAAAAAAGAAGAGAAGATTGTCTCCCCGAAGAATTGCTTTTATCAGGTGAAGTAACTCTCTCTAAAATTTGATAAAAACTTTCAAGCAAATTAATAATTTTCCTTAAATTTGCACCTCCAAAAACGGTCTGGTAGTTCAGTTGGTTAGAATGCCGCCCTGTCACGGCGGAGGTCGCGAGTTCGAGTCTCGTCCAGACCGCAAAAGAAAATCGGAAAGCCCTGTTGCAAAGATTGTCACGGGGTTTTGTCTTGTATAAATGCTAAGCTGTGTGTTCCCATTACGGAAACGCATCAATAAATTGTATTGCGGAGTTCTTTAGATGATTCATTCCCAGTTGACGTTCTTGAAACCGGTCATCGCCATAGAGTAGAAAAAGCGTAACTACTCAGCAGGTAACCGGCATCTTAGACAATAGGCAGAGTGCTTCCAGAACATTTTGAGAGTTTTTGATAGTCGTGTCTATTACAGATCGCAACACAGCGAAGCGATGTGCTCCTGCAAACGTTTTGAACTGACCGGAAACTTTCATTTTCACTTTTGCATTTCTGATTGACCTTTCTGAACCGTTATTGTCGGGAGGAATTTTGGGATGATAAAGAAAAGGTAGAATAGCATTATGATTCTTGTTGAGCCGATTCATAAAGGCTTGAACTTTTTTGTGCTTGTCCGAAAGTTCAGTATGCAATAACTCATCCAACC
>JAZDGR010000096.1:0-34799 GCA_043806735.1 bacterium
CGATCTGATTCGGGATGTATCCGGAGCCATTGTTTTCAATGCCTGGTAAAAATTCAGCACAACATCCGGTGATCCCTGGATCTTGATAATAACTCCTTCATTTGTGTTCCTTACCCATCCCTGCAATCCTAGCCCTGTTGCAAGACGGTAAATAAAGGGCCTGAATCCCACTCCCTGAACCCGTCCTTTGACGGTAATTTTCTTTGCAATTGTTCCGGAATACTTCACCAGATAAAATTGGTTCAACTTGCAAATGTAAACATTCCTTCGCACTTGCTTATTTCGTTGAAGTACCGTATGTTTGTATTCCTGTTTATCGAATCACAATGGTCAAAAAACCAAAGGATCCCCACTGTATCTGTTGTCCGGAAGCCTATAACACATTTTTCTCTAAGCTGACTCCTGGGGACCTTCAGTTCATTCAATCGCAAAAAACGGTTCAGCATTATAAAAAAGGAACAAAAATCTTCCTGGAAGGAAGTAAGCCGCAGGGAATTTTTTGCGTCAAGCAGGGGTGGCTCAAGATCTTCAAGAACGGATCTGATGGGCGCGAGCACATAACCAGATTGGCCTTCCCGGGCGAATTTGTCGGGTTGAAAGCGCTTCTCACCGGGACTCCCTATTCCGTTTCGGCTCAAACGTTGGATGACTCCATTTTGTGCTTCATCAACAAAAACGAATTCCTTGAATTACCCCTGAAATACGCCGAATTTACCTCGGCATTGATCTCCTGTTTAAGCCAGCAACTTGTCGAAGCAGAAGCAAAAATGATCCTATTGGCCCACAAACCAGTCAGGGAAAGACTGGCCGAAACGTTGTTATATTTATATCAAAGTCATCAAAACCGTACTTTTTCTTCGGAGGAGGTGTTTCTAAACCTATCACGACAAGATCTCGCAAACATCATAGGCACTGCTCCTGAAACAGTTATCCGGCTCCTCGGAGAATTAAAAGAAAACCGGATCATTTCATTGAAAGGTCGAAAGATCTTCGTTCACCATCCTGAACGGTTGCAAAAGATCGCCAACAGCCTTTCCTGATTCTTGTAAAAAGATATTAAATTTTTCTCAAAAAGTGACAGATGTCATTTTTTGCTCTATTCATTTTCCGTTTCTTTGTTAAAGTATTCACAAAATATATCTAATCACTTCCATCTATCAATACCTTCACTGACACTATTTTATGGAGAACACGGGGTACAAGGGAATTATTCTGGATAGAACTGCTGAAAACGGCAGTACCGGTGTGAATTACGATGCATTATATCAGAATTTCAAGAATTACAGCCAGATTGCAGAAATATGGATCCTTGAAAAGCTTGATAAATCAACTGTTAATAAAATAACATTAGACATTGTCGATACTCCTATTAACCAGCTTATCATCGCCGGAAATACGCCTGGTTTTATCAAAGGATATTTTGAACCTGCCATGAAAGCTGCAGGGCGGTCAGTCGACAAAATCAAGCTGGTCAGTTTCCAGGAATTTGGCCTCATTAAACAGGAAGATACGGCAATGGTCCAGGCACTTATTGAATGTGCTATCAAAGGAGTATCCTTTGAAATGGCGGCTTCGCAAGGCGATAACGAAATGGTCACCGAAACGCTGGTGATCGGCGGAGGGATTGCAGGGATCCAGGCATCACTGGAATTGGCCGACGGTCAGGTGCCTGTGTTTCTGGTGGAGAAATCCGGGACCATCGGCGGAAAAATGGCCGGTTTTGACAAGACTTTCCCTACCCTCGACTGTGCCGCATGCATCCTTACACCCAAGATGGTGGAGGTGAACCAGCATCCGAACATTACGTTGATGACCTATTGTGAAGTACTTGATGTTTGGGGAGTTCCCGGGAATTATACGGTCACCATCCTGAAAAAAGCCAGAAGGGTCAACCTGTCCACCTGCATTGGTTGCGGAACTTGTTCTGAAAAATGTCCCGCCACCACCTCCAGTGAATTCGATGCCGGGACCTGCCTGCGCAAAGCCATCTACATTCCTTTTCCACAGGCGGTTCCGAACAAGTACCTGATTGATGAGAAATCGTGCATCTACCTGAAAACCGGAAAATGCAGGGCATGCGTAAAAGCCTGTCTGGTTCCCAATTGCATCAACCTGGACGAACTCGATGAAACCATCAAGCTGAAAGTCGGGAACATCATCGTCACGACCGGGTTCAAACCGTTCGATGCAGCCCGCATGCCGCAATTCGGATACGGGAAATTTCCCAATGTGGTCACCGCGCTTGAATTTGAAAGACTGCTGAATGCGGCAGGTTCTACCGGCGGGAATATTCATTTTCGCTCCCGGGATAAAAAAGGCAACTGGATTTTCAATACCGGGACAGCAAAACCCAAGCGGCTGGCAATTATTCACTGTGTGGGAAGCCGCGATGAGAACCACAACAAATATTGTTCAAGGGTGTGCTGCATGTATTCCCTGAAATTCGCACATCTGATCAAGGAAAAACTCCCGGATGCCGAGGTGTATGAGTTTTACATCGATATGCGGGCATTCGGCAAAGGATATGAAGAATTTTACCAGCGCATCAGGCACGAAGGGATCCATTTGATCCGGGGAAAAACTGCGAAAATTGAAGCCAGGGGTGAACATCTTCTGTTGCGTGGAGAAAATGTAGAAGAAAATTTATTGATCGAGCTCGAAGTCGAGATGGTGATCCTTGCGACCGGTCTCGAACCCTCGGAAGACACCGAAAAACTTTGTCAGATATTGGGACTGAAGGCAAGCCGGGATGGCTGGTTCGCAGAAATGAACAGCGATACCGATCCCACCGGAACAGCTATAGGCGGGATTTATATTGCCGGAGCCTGTCAGGGCCCGAAGGATATTCCCGATACGGTCGCGCAGGGCTCTGCAGCGGCCGCAAAAGTCATCCAGAACATCATCCGGGGGAAAGTAGCGATCGGTTTTGAAAACCTGACTCCTGAATCCATCATCAACAAAGCGAACGAACTTGTCTTGATCAGCTAAAATAAACCTCTCTATGAATAATCGTGTTGATCCGAACCTCCGAAGAGAACTCAGAAAATTTGGCATCCAGGACTGGAATGAATGTTACCACTGCGGCACGTGTACGGCTATATGTCCATTGACTGCACAAGGATTTTTCTTTCCCCGAAAAGAGATCCGCCTGATGCAGATGGGCCTGAAAGATCCTATAAGCGCCAGCGTTGAACCCTGGCTATGTTACTACTGCGGGGAATGCAGCGAAACTTGCCCCCGGAATGCAAATCCTGGTGAGTTGATGATGTCCCTGCGCAGGTACCTGACATCGCTCTACGACTGGACCGGATTATCCAAAAAGTTCTATACTTCGAAAATCTGGGAATTGGCTTTTATCCTCTTCTTTGCACTCCTTGTTGTCCTCGCTTTCCTGTTCTTATTACCCCCATTGGATACCACATTGACCGAAGAAGGGGGCGTAAAAGTCACCAGCTTCGCTCCGATCCAACTCATTGAGTATTTTGACTGGGCCATGGCTATTACGGTAGCTCTGTTACTTATCTCCAATATCTTCCGAATGTACATCCTGGTCATATGGAAAGGGACAAAGAAACGGGTCAGCTTCTTTGATCATGTCAGAGAGTTCTGGCATCTGATCTTCAACTTCTCCGTTCAGCCGAAATTTTCCAAATGCGATGACAAATCGTACTGGCTGTACCACTGGCTCCTCATGTCGGGATATACCATCATGTTCATCCTTATTGTGGTATTTCTTCCCTGGTTTCAAACCGAAAAGATCTACCCTGCCTGGCATCTCCAGCGGGCTCTGGGATACTATGCCACCCTTGGGCTTTTGGTCGGACTGGGGGCTTCCATCATTGGGCGCATCCGGAAAAAAGAGATCAAATTCGAATTTTCGCACGTCAGCGACTGGCTGTTTCTGATCATGCTCACGCTGACAGTCATTACCGGAATTCTCATTCATATTTTCCGGATTAACGGAATGCCATGGGCAACCTATGTGAGCTATATCTTTCACATGGCTATCCTGGTTCCCATGATCCTGATAGAAGTACCGTTCTCCAAATGGTCTCACCTGGCATACAGGCCATTTGCCGTTTATTTTGCTAAACTGAAAAAATCAACCCTGACACAACCCGCTTAAAACCGGAACTATTATATGGAGGAATCTAGAATTGGGGTATACGTTTGCTGGTGCGGCACCAATATAGCCAAGATGGTGGACGTTGAGCAAGTGACGAAGTTGATAGGCGCTCTACCCAATGTGGTGGTCTCAAAGAACTATAAATACATGTGCTCCGATCCGGGGCAGGAACTCATCGCCAACGACATCAGGGAAAATCAGTTGAACCGGGTGGTCGTTGCTGCCTGTTCCCCCAGAATACACGAGCTGACCTTCCGCAAAGCCCTGGAAAAGGCCGGCCTGAATGCCTATCTCTTTGAAATGGCCAACATCCGGGAACAGGATTCATGGGTGCATGACAACCGTGAAGAAGCGACAAAAAAAGCCGTTGATCTAGTCGCTGCAGCCATCAGCCGGGTCCGCTACCACGAGCCCCTTGATAAACGAAGTGTTTCCATCAATCCTGCAACGGTGGTAATCGGCGGTGGGATCTCGGGAATGTCTGCTGCCCTGGAGATCGCCAATGCCGGTAAGCAGGTTTACCTGATCGAGAAAAGTGACCGGCTTGGAGGATTGACCAACCATTTTGACCTGACCTTCCCTTATCTTTATGATGCCCGGAGAATGCTTGAAGTACTAATCCGCAGAACTTCCTGCCATCCGACGATTGAAGTATTCCTGAATACAGTGATCAAAGAGGTGCATGGATATATTGGCAACTTTGAGACCACCCTTCATGCTGGCACAAAAAAAGCCGAGAAACTGGAGTTCGGGAGCATCATCGTTGCCACGGGACTAACACCTTTCGATGCGTCCCGCGTGCATCAATATGGATATGGACGGCTTCCGGATGTGATCACTTCAGTCGAGTTTGAAGATATGCTCCGAACCGGGGAAGTCCGGACCAAAGCGGGAAAGATCCCCGAAAATATCGCGATTATCCATTGTGTGGGAAGCCGGAATTCAGACTACCATGAATATTGCTCCCGTACTTGCTGTATGGTGGCGCTGAAGTTTGCCAACCAGCTCCGTTCCCTGCTGCCCGATTCCAACATTTTTGACCTTTACGCCGATATGCGCGCCTTCGGGAAAGGATGCGAGGAACTTTATACGTTGACTTCCCGGAAAGATATCATATGTATGATGTTCGATCAGCAGGAGGAGTTGCCCCAGATCATCAAATCGGTGGTGCCAGGCGATCCGCCTATGCTGATCTTCTTCCGTGAAAAGATCTCCGGGTTGGGGGTTGAAGTTCCAGCCGACATGATCATCCTGATGGTTGGCGTGGAAGCACACCCCGATGTCAAAGATATCGCGCACGCAGTGGGCATCAGTATTTGCGGAAACGGGTTTTTCATTGAGAAGCACCCGAAACTGGACCCGGTTTCCACGACCACCGGCGGGGTATTCATTGTCGGATCCTGCCAGGGGCCGAAAGGGATCTCCGATTCAGTCTCTCAGGCCAAAGCTGCTGCAGCAAGGGTTTTGGGAACTATCAACCAGGGATCGGTGCACGTGGAAGTCACCACGGCTGTAGTCAACGAACTGCTTTGCTGCGGGTGCCAGACCTGCAACCTGGTTTGCCCCTATACGGCGATTCGCTTTGACAAAGAGAAAAAAGTATCCCTGGTAAATGAAGTCCTCTGCAAAGGTTGTGGCACCTGCGGGTCGACCTGCCCGACCGGCGCCATCCGTAGCAAACATTTTACCGATCAACAGATATTGTCTCAAATTGACGGATTGCTAACCATGTCTTTAAAACTCGAGTAATATGGAATTCAAGCCCACTATCGTCGCTTTTCTCTGCAACTGGTGCTCTTACACGGGCGCAGATCTGGCAGGGACCTCCCGCATGAAGTACAAACCAAACGTCCGGATTATCCGGGTCATGTGTTCAGGACGGGTAGACCCAACGTTCGTTTTTAAATCCTTCCGTGAAGGGGCCGATGGCGTGCTGATTTGCGGATGTCATCCAGGGGACTGCCACTACCAGGAAGGGAATTACAAATGCCTAAGGCGATATAAATTAATGAAACGGTATATCGAACAAATGGGGATTGAGTCTGACCGCCTGAAACTGGAATGGATCAGCGCGAGTGAGGGGAGACAATTCGCCGAACTGGTTGATTCCATGACCGCTCGGATCATCGAACTCGGTCCTAGCAAAATCAAACAAGTTGTTGATACTTTAGCCATATAATTCATGAAAGAAGAACCCACAAAAAAACCGAAGCTGCGGCTGGCGATTTACTGGGGGGCTGCCTGCGGAGGTTGCTGTGTATCCGTGCTGGATGTGCATGAGAAGCTCCTGGATGTCATTGCAGCGGCCGATCTGGTATTCTGGCCTATTGCGTTAGACTTCAAATACAAAGATGTAGAGGCTATGCCCGACAAATACATCGATGTTACCCTGTTTAACGGGGCTGTAAGGAATAGCGAAAACGAACACCTGGCAAAGCTGTTACGAAAAAAATCCAACGTGCTGGTGGCGTATGGTTCCTGCGCTCACCTCGGCGGCATTCCCGGGCTGGCTAATTTTACCACCAGGGAAGCCATTTTCAAACGGGTTTATGAAGAAAGCGAATCGACTGTTAATCCCGACAAGATCCGTCCGGTACCGCACCTGGAGGTCAAAGAAGGGACATTGGATATCCCGGTCTTTTACAACGACGTCAGAAACCTGAGCCAGGTGGTGGATGTAGACTACTTCCTGCCCGGATGCCCCCCGCAATCGGAACGGCTCCTGGAGGTTTTTTCCCTGATCGTATCCGGCGCTACGCTCCCTCCGAAAGGATCTGTTGTCGGAGCTGGGGAAAAGACCCAGTGCGACGAATGCAAACGGAAAAAAACGGAAAATAAGAAAGTCAAGCGCTTCTATCGTCCAATCGAGATCAAGGACGACGGAGAAACCTGTTTCCTGGAACAGGGTGTTATTTGCATGGGGCCGGCGACACGATCGGGATGTGGCGTCAGGTGTATCGTCGGAAATGCTCCCTGCCGGGGCTGTTATGGCCCGTCAGAAGCTTCACCCGATCCGGGGGCGAAAATGCTCTCGGCCATCGCTACCATGATCGATGCCAACGATCCGGCAGAGATCGATAAAGTGATCGAAACCATCGACGATCCGGCCGGAACCTTTTACCGCTTTAGTTTGCCAGCATCAATTCTTAGGAGGAAAATCGTATGAAACAAATCACAATAGATCCGATCACCCGCCTGGAAGGCCATGGTAAAATTGAGATCTTCCTGAAAGACAATGGAGGTGTGGAGAATGTCTATTTCCAGGTACCCGAATTAAGGGGATTTGAGCAATTCTGCGTAGGACGTCCGGTGGAAGAACTCTCCCAGATCGTCACCAAGATCTGCGGGGTTTGTCCGGGGTGTCATCACATGGCCAGCGGAAAAGCAGCAGATGCCGTATATGGAGTTGAGCCCCCTCCCACCGCCCGGAAGCTCCGCGAACTGTTTTACATGGCCCACTTTGTTCACAGCCACATCGCACACTTCTACGCCCTGGCTGCGCCCGACTTCGTAGTAGGACCCACCGCAGACCCGGCAGTCAGAAATATCATCGGGGTCATCGAAAAAGTGGGAATCCCCATCGGGACCGAAGTGATCAAGCAACGGCGGTTCGCACAGGAGATCCAGGCACTGCTGGGAGGCCACCAGACGCACGTGGTCATGAACGTTCCCGGAGGTGTCAGAAAAGGATTGACGCTGGAGCAACGGGATGATATTGTAAAGAAGGCGGAAGGGTTCGTGGAATTTGCAAAATTCAGCATGAACCTCTTCAAGGATGTCGTTCTGGGAAACAAGGATTACGTCGACATCATCCTCAACGGCCCTTATGCCCTGAAGATCCATTCCATGGGACTCGTCGACGAAAAAAACCGTGTCAACTTCTACGACGGGAAAGTACGAGTGGTCGACACCGAAGGGAAAGAACTCTTCAAATATGGTCCGAATGAATACCTGAACTATGTGGCGGAACATGTCGAACCTTGGAGTTACCTGAAGTTTCCCTACCTCAAAACAAAAGGGTGGAAAGGATTCGTGGAAGGACAGGATTCCGGGGTGTACCATGCCACCCCTCTTTCGCGGCTCAACGTTGCCGACGGAATGGCTACGCCGGTGGCTCAGCAGGAATACGAATTTATGTACAAAACCCTGGGGGGGAAACCGGTTCATAATACCCTAGCGATGCACTGGGCCAGGCTCGTGGAGTTGATCTACGCAGCGGAATATTGCGTCGAACTGGCCAAGGATCCCGAAATTGTCGGGACCGACCTGCGTGCCCCACTCGACAAAACCCCTTCGGAAGGGGTTGGCATCGTGGAAGCCCAGAGAGGCACACTGACACACCACTACTGGACCGATTCAAAAGGGATCGTAACCAAGGTAAATATCATTGTGGGGACCACAAATAACCATGCCCCAATTTGCATGTCCATCAAGAAAGCCGCTGAAGGGCTGATCACAAAAGATACAGAAATCACGGAGGGCATTTTGAATATGATCGAGATGGCTTTCCGCGCTTACGATCCCTGTTTCTCCTGCGCAACACACTCTCTGCCCGGACAAATGAGGATGGAACTGGTATTGAAAGATACCCATGGAAAAATAATCCGCTCGGTCAAACGAAAATAGGATGTCGCCAGCAAATTCTGTTTTGGTTCTGGGTATAGGCAATGACATCCTGACAGATGACGGTATCGGACCGCGGATTATTCAGCAAATAGAGAAGGAGCATTTCCCTTCTCTATTTGCTTTTCAGTCGGCGACAGTCGGAGGATTGGAAATCCTGGAAATGATCGCAGGATACCGGGAAGTCATTTTTATCGATGCGATTAAAACCCGCGATGGGATTCCCGGAACAATCTACTACCTTTCCCCGGACAACTTTAAAGAGACCCTTCACCTGACGAACCTGCATGACATCAATTTTCTGCATGCCCTTGAACTGGGCCGGAAACTGAACATCGACATGCCGTCACGGATTCAAATCATCGCCATCGAGATTGTGGAAGATCTGGAATTCAGCGAATCCTTCAGTCCACCGATCCAGGCGAAGTTCCCGGAGATTTTACAGAATGTCCGAAACTATTTGAGATCCCGGATGCCGGATGCTCAAGGTAGCTGTCAAAAATCTCAATGACATTCCGGCTCCTGTTTTTTCATCAGTTGTTAGTTTATTAACAAAGCGAACTGTGATTTTGCATCAAAAATTTTTACCTTCGCTTGGAATAAATTGATACCCTTAACACACATGATAGCAAACGAGAATCTAATCAGAGATCTGGTTGAGAAATATGGCCGGGAGCGAACAGCCCTGATGCCAATTCTCCAAGGTATCGTAGAGACAAAAAATTTTATCTCAGACTTTGATATGACTGAGATTGCAAAAGAACTGGATCTGTCAGCCGCACAGGTTTACGGAACGGCCACATTCTATGCGTTTTTCTCGACCCAGCCACTGGGAAAATACGTGATCCGTATTTGCAAATCCATCACCTGCGACATGCATGGAAAAAGACAGATCATTCAAACCATTGAAGATATGTTGAAAATCAAAGTCGGTGAGACCACGCCAAATAAAAAATTCACCCTCCTGGAGACGAACTGCCTGGGGTGGTGTCATGAAGGGGCCGCCATGCTGATCAATGAAAAACCCTATTCGGGATTGACGCATGAACGGGTGCATGATATCATCAGGGAGTACATCAGTAAGCCATAAAAATAAGGAAGGAGAAAAATCCATGTCAGAATCAAAACTGAAAAGAGTAGACCTCATTTTCGGCGAATATTCGAGTGCGAAATATAAAGTCCTGGCCGATACCTTGAGTCGGTCCAACGAAGAGATTCTGGAAGACCTTATGGAATCGGGGCTGAAAGGGCGCGGAGGCGCAGGCTTTCCCACTGCCATGAAATGGCAGCTTGCAGCGGAAGCCCCGGGAAAAGAAAAATATGTCATCTGCAATGCCGACGAAGGGGAACCCGGGATGTTTAAAGACCGTGAAATTCTCTCCCGGGTACCGCAGAAAGTATTCTCCGGTATGGCGATTTGCGGAAAAGTGATCGGGGCAAAAAAAGGGTACGTCTACCTTCGCGGAGAATACAAATTCCTTCTTCCGGAACTGGAAAGAGAACTGAATCAGTACCATGAACATCTAAAAAACCTGGGGTTCGATTTCCCGATCGAGATAAAACTTGGTAGCGGTGCCTATATCTGCGGAGAAGAGAGCGCGTTGTTTGAATCCATGGAAGGAAATCGCGGGGAACCGCGAAACAAGCCACCCTACCCCACCACGAACGGGTACATGAATAAACCGACGGTGATCAACAACGTAGAGACTTTTGTTAATGTCGTTATGATCATGCGGCTTGGCCCCATCCAATTTAAACTTCTTGGTACATCCGATTCAAGGGGTTCAAAAGTTTTTTCCGTTTCCGGCGACACCCCCATCCCAGGGATCTATGAACTGGAACTGGGGATGCCCCTGGACAAATTTGTGGAGGAGTTTGGCGACGGCGATACCAAAGCCGTACAGGTGGGAGGAGCTTCCGGGTTCTGCGTCCCGCGTAAAAAATTTAAAGAGACGGTGATCGGATTTGAAGGAGTCCCTACCGGAGGATCCATGATGCTATTCAATAGCTCGCGTTCGATGTATAACGTATTGCACAACTACCTCGAATTTTTCGAGGAAGAATCATGCGGACAGTGCACTCCCTGCCGGGTGGGTTGCCAGCAACTCCGGAAAGGGATTGTAGCTGTTAAAAAAAGAGAGAGAAAAGCCCTGTATCTGGATCAGCTGATGAAACTTGCCGAAAGTATGAAAATCACAGCTAAATGCGGACTTGGTCAGTCCGTGGCCAATTCGTTCTCCTCCATCGTATACAACTTCAAGGAGGAAATGATCTATTAGTAGTATTCACCGGAAAATTCTGAATCAATCTATGGCTAAAAAAATAAATTTAACGATCGACGGAATCAGCGTATCAGTTGATGAAGGAACCACGATCCTCGCGGCAGCCAGGAAATTAAATATACACATTCCAACACTCTGTTATCATGAAGATTTATGCGTTGCCGGTAACTGCCGGGTTTGCGTGGTGGAACAGGAAAAGGTCAGGTTATTGCCCGCTTCCTGTGCAACACCGGCCTCCGATGGCATGGTGATCCATACAAACAGCGGAAGAGTCAGGGTTGCACGGAAACACATTGTGGAATTGCTTCTGTCGGAACACAATGCCGACTGTACCAAATGCTATAAAAACGGAAATTGCGAACTCCAGTTACAGGCTTCTCAGATGCTCACCGGCGACCACATGTTTCTCGATCTGGTTCCTGACCATAAGTACACGATCGATATGTTTAACTCGGCCATCATCAAGGATGACAGCCGCTGTATCCGTTGCCAGCGTTGTGTACGGACTTGTGAAGAGCTTCAGAGTGTGAGCGCCTTGGGTGTCGCCTACCGTGGGAATAAGATGAAGATCTCCACTTTCTTCGAAAATCCGCTGTTTGAGGTGGTCTGCACCAACTGCGGACAATGTGTAAACCGTTGTCCGACCGGCGCACTCATCGAACGGAACTATGTTGATCAGGTTTGGGATGCCATCTACGATCCCCATAAACACGTGGTGGTTCAAACGGCCCCTGCCGTACGCATTGCCCTGGGTGAAGCGTTGGGGATGCCTCCCGGAAAAATCGTGACCGGAAAAATGGTTTCCTCATTAAGACGACTTGGGTTCGATTCGGTGCTCGACACTGATTTCACAGCCGATCTCACCATCATCGAAGAGGGCCATGAACTTCTGGAGCGGCTGAAACGAGCGCTGGTGGACAAAGATCCGAAAGTGGCGTTGCCTATGGCTACCTCCTGTTCCCCTGGCTGGATCAAGTTTCTCGAACACACCTTCCCCGAACTGTTGCCGAACCTCTCCTCCTGCAAATCACCCCAGCAGATGTTCGGGGCTCTCGTAAAAACTTACTATGCCCAGAAACGTAAACTCGATCCCAAAAACATCGTGTCTGTCTCCATCATGCCGTGTACTGCCAAAAAATTTGAAGCCGACCGCCCGGAAATGCGTTCAAGCGGGTACAAAGATGTTGATTATGTTTTGACTACACGCGAGCTGGCCATTATGATCTCACAGGCAGGACTGGA
The DNA here is from genome assembly GCA_043806735.1 of bacterium. Classification (GTDB taxonomy): domain Bacteria; phylum Bacteroidota; class Bacteroidia; order Bacteroidales; family FEN-979; genus QYOJ01. Next base: position 12,274 of record JAZDGR010000096.1, read on the forward strand.
TTTCAAAATGCTGCCCGACGAACATTTTGACAGCGTTATGGGCGTTTCCACCGGTGCCGGAGTTATTTTCGGAACGACCGGAGGAGTCATGGAAGCAGCTCTCCGGACTGTTTACGAAGTGGTAACCGGACGGGAAATCCCGTTTGAAGGATTGAATATCACACCCGTCCGTGGCACTGAGGGAGAAGTACGGGAAGCCACACTCAAGATTACCAAACCCAAACCCGAATTCAAGTTCCTGGATGGAGTGGAATTGAAGTGTGTGGTTGCCAACGGGCTTGCTTACGCAAAACAGGTGATGCAGAAAGTAAAAGACGGCAAGGCAAACTATCACTTTATCGAGATCATGGCCTGCCCCGGAGGTTGTCTGGGCGGAGGCGGCCAACCTATCCCGACAAACAAAGAGATCCGTTCCAAACGGAAACAAGCAATATACGAAGAAGACATGGGTATGCCCATTAGAAAATCTCATGAGAACCCTGAGGTAAAAGAAATCTACAAAGACTTCCTGGGAAAACCACTCGGGCATAAATCCCATGAACTGCTCCATACTCACTATACTCCGCGAAAACGCTACTAAGTGATGCATATTCCTCCTATTGCAGTATATTGTTCTTCCTCCAGCTGGGGAGGACTCGAAATGAACACCTGCCGCCTGGCTGTATGGCTGTCGCAACGGGGAGGAAACGTTACCTTGTTTTGCCTCGCGGATTCCCCGATTTTAAAAGCCGCCGAGAAACAGCAGGTTCCTGTTACCGAGATCAGGAGAAACAAACGGTATTTCGATTTATTCAATGCCGCAAGACTCCGTAAACAGCTGATACAAAAAGGCATCCGGTTCCTGATCCTCACCTATAACCGGGACCTGGACTTCGGGGGTTTGGTGAAACTTCTCGACAGATGCCGCCTGCATCTGATCTATCAGCAACATATGATGCTCGGGATAACGAAAAAAAATCTCATTCACACATTTCGCTTTCGGATGTTGGATGCCTGGATCACTATTCTTCCTTACATGGAAGAGGAGATCCGGCAGAAAACCCGTTTCCCCGCTGGCCGGATCCATCTCATCCCGCTTGGATTGGACGTGGGAGCCCTGACTTCCCGTAAAATACCAAAAGCTGAAGCAAGGAGAATCCTGGATATTCCTCCAACCAGAACCTTCCTGGGTATTCTGGGAAGGCTTGACCGGCAAAAAGGTCAACATGTGGTCATCGAAGCGTTATCCCTCCTCAGGAAAAACGGACAAACCCTTTCCCTGCTGGTGATGGGGGAATCCACCCGGAATGAAGGAGCGGATTATCCGGCTGAATTGAACTCACTCGTCCGGCAGAATGGCCTGGACGAACAGGTGATTTTCCGTGGATACCACGAAGATGTTTCCCTGTTCTATTCGGCTGTTGACCTGTTTGTACTGGGTTCTTTCGGAGAAACCTACGGCATGGTTACTATCGAATCCATGATCTACGGGATCCCGGTCATAGGCTCTGACGCTGGCGGAACTCCCGGTATTCTGGGGAATGGGACTTACGGATGGCTCTATAAACCACAGGATCCGGAAGATCTAGCAAGGAAAATCGCTGAAGCGTTAGCTGATCCGGAAAAAATGCGGCAAAAAGCACGGTTGGCCCAACTCTACGCTATGGATACGTTCTCTCACGAAACCGAATGTGTGAAGATCGAAAAGCTGTTGAATAAAATTCATTCCGGGGGGAGTGGCGGGTGAGGGTATTGAATAAACATCACATCTTTGGCCTGAAAAACAGGATAATCATCTGAAACTTCAATGGTGATCTTCTTTCCATCTCTGGTCTCTTTGATCTTGTAACTCTTCACGGCGCTCATCGGGATATCTCCCAGAACATCCGAAAGGGTTTCACCGCGTTTCATCTTCATTGGGCCAAATGGTTCTCCATGACAATCGGCAGTCCAGTTGAAGCCGCCGCCCCATGGATGACCCGGGCAACATCCAGGATGCCGGGGACCTCTTGGAGGTTTGCCAATCCGGATCACTTTTTCCAATTCTTTCAACTGCTCTTCTTTCCCTTCCAGAAGCTTCTCCAGCACTTCTTCATTGAAATTCTCATCAAGGACGAAACTGGTATCTCGAGAAAATCTGGGGCGACGACAATTACTTTAACGGACGCAGCATGGATGTGTTCCTGGCTCGCCTCAGGAAATACCTGAAGGGGGATCCCAAGGTGGAAATCGCCAACATTCATGGCAACGGTTTCAGGTTAATTATCGGAAACTGATTTACGAAAACAGGAATAGGCTCATAGCCCAGTAGAGCGCACACCCAGCCAGGTATCCGATCAATGCCCAACATGAGATCCGTTTCAGATACCAGATAAAATCGATTTTTTCCATCCCCATTACGGCGACCCCTGCGGCAGAACCGATGATTAAGATGCTGCCTCCGGTCCCGGCACAATACGCCAGCATCTCCCAGAAATAATGATCGGTGGGAAAAGCGGTTTTATACATTCCCATTGCCCCGGCAACCATTGGAACGTTATCTACAATCGCCGACAAAACACCTATGATCACATTGATCACATATAAGTTCCCGATGTTCTCGTCTAGGGTTTGTGCCAGCGCCGACAGATGACCCGCGCTTTGCAAAGCCGCAACTGCCAGGAGAATTCCCAGGAAAAACAGCACACTGGGGGTGTCGATCCTTCTCAGGATTCCGGCAACTGTCAACCGGGGTTTGTGTTCCTCATGTTTTGACTTATGAAGGATTTCGGTAGTGATCCATAAAACACCTAAGCCCCAGAGCATTCCCAGATAAGGCGGAAGGTGTGTAATTGTTTTGAAAACAGGCACAAACAACAATGCACCCACCCCCATGAAAAACACCAGATTTCGCTCCCTTCCGGAAGTCGGATTTGATGAGCTATCTTTTTGGATATTTAAAGGCCGGTGTATCTCGCCTTTCAGAATAAAGGACAAGATGGCAAGTGGAACAAGCATGGAGACTAACCCTGGAAGAAAAGTTTTTAGGATGATATTCATCGTGGTGATTTGTCCACCGATCCAGAGCATGATGGTTGTGACATCCCCGATCGGGCTCCAGGCACCCCCACTGTTGGCAGCGATGATCACCAGCCCCGCGAAGAACCACCGGTCCTTTTTATCGGCAATCAGTTTCCGGAGTAAGGCGACCATCACAATGGAGGTGGTAAGATTGTCCAGAACGGCCGATAAAAAGAAGGTGATAAAACTGATAATCCAAAGTAGTTTGACTTTATTCTGAGTTCTGATTTTATCTGTGATGATCCGGAATCCTTCATGAGAGTCGATCAGTTCGACGATCGTCATGGCCCCCAGTAAAAAGAAGATGATTTCCGCAATCTCCCCCAGGTGATGACGCAACGATTCAACGATTCCGTCAGGGGTCTGAATCTCCTGACCTCCGAAAATAAAAAGAACCCAAAGGAGTACCGCGAGGACCAGCGCCGATGCCGACTTATTGATTTTTAGCGGATGTTCCAATGCAATAGCCGAATAGCCAAGCACAAAGAGGATCACCATGAACCAAAACATAAAAACCCGAGTTAGTTATGACTAGTGAAATGATAAGAAACAACAAAAGTAATAGAATTGATTTTTTTTTAACAATCAGAATTGTGGTTATTAAATAATTATATACTTTTATCTTTCAATAAAACCGTATTGACATGTATGTAAAGAACCTTCCTCACAAAACTGTTGAGCGCCTGAGCCAGTATCGTAGAGCACTCCTGTTGATCCTGTCGAAGGAAAAAACGCATGTTTTTTCCCATGAGATCGCATTGATGCTCCATATCACCCCCGTGCAGGTAAGAAGAGACCTGATGCTGATCGGATATTCAGGGAATCTGAGGAAAGGGTATGACATCAAAGAGCTGATCGAAATTATCGGGAAGATTATTGATACGGATACGGGGCAACGGGTTGCTGTCCTCGGACTTGGCAACCTCGGGAAGGCGATCATAAGCTATTTCAAGGGGAAGCGTACCAAGCTTTCAATCCTTGCCGCCTTTGATGTCAATCCGGAAAAGATTAATCGGGTGTATGACGGTGTTACTGTCTATCACATAAGCCATCTTGCGGAAATCATTAAAAAGAATAACATTACCATCGGCATCATCACTGTTCCCGCTGAACAGGCTCCGGACATAGCAGAAGCGCTGGTCCATGCCGGAGTCAAAGGAGTTTTGAACTATTCCCCAAAACCGCTGAATGTTCCTCCATCTGTTTATCTGGAAGAATATGACATGATCACATCTCTTGAAAAGGTTGCCTTTTTCGCAAAAAAGAATGATGAACGGTTCAAATAGGCATTGAGGCTTGAGAATTTTTACAGATTTTGAACAAACCGGAAATATTCCCAATGCGGTAGTTACAACAGGGTCCTTTGACGGAGTCCACATCGGGCACCGGATGATCCTGGAAAGATTGAAAAAACTGGCCTTTGAAATCGGAGGAGAGACCGTGTTGATTACCTTTTATCCGCATCCCCGGCAGGTCCTGTATCCCGACACATACGGAAAAGAACTACTGCTGATCAGCTCCCTGCATGAAAAAACGGAACTGTTGCGTAAAGCGGGACTGGACAACCTGATAATCATTCCATTTACCAAAGAATTTTCCAGGATCACTTCTGTCAATTTTGTAAAAAATATCCTGGTCGGGAAACTCCATGCAAAAAAAATTGTGATCGGTCACAATCATCATTTTGGTTACAACCGTGAAGGGGATACAGAAGCCCTGAGGTCTCTGGGGATAGAATACGAACTGGCGGTTGAAGAGATCCCGGAACAGGAGATTAAACAGGAAAGCATAAGTTCCGTCAAGATACGGCAGGCGTTGCTGGAAGGAGATATTGAAAAAGCGAATCTTTACCTGGGTCATGAATACCTCATTGCAGGAAAAGTTTCCAAACGGCATGCAAAACAAGGGTCAGAGGTGATTCAAGCGTTTTATCTGGGAATAGAAGAATCTTCTAAACTATTACCCCAGGACGGCACCTACCGGGTCACGGGAATGGATCAAGACACCACCTACCCTGGATCCTGTATTATCCAGAAAAAGAAGGGTCTTCTTCGCAAAGGGACCATCTTTTTCCGACCGGATAAACCGGTTTTCAGATTCACAGGAAATTTACTGACACTCCTGTTTCATAAAAAAATAGACGCTGAGAAATAAGAGATCATTCATGGAAATAGATATGTTGACAATATTTCCCGAAATGTTCGAGGGTCCGCTCAACCATTCGATCCTGAAACGGGCCCAGGAAAAAGAGCGGGTCTGCATCCGGCTCCATGACATTCGGGATTATTCCGCCACCAAACACAAAAATGTAGATGACTATCCTTACGGAGGGGGTGCCGGAATGGTAATGATGATTGAACCCATTGTAAATTGCATTGAACATCTCAAGGGAATACGATCCTATGATGAGGTCATCTACATGAGTCCGGATGGGGCCTTACTTAACCAGAAAATCGCAAACCATCTCTCAACTCTGCAAAACCTGATCGTGCTTTGTGGTCACTACAAAGGGATTGATGAACGTATCCGGGAGCATTTTATCACCCGGGAGATCTCGATCGGCGATTATGTTTTATCCGGCGGGGAAATGGCTGCGGCAGTCCTGGTAGATGCGGTGGTCAGATTGATTCCCGGGGTTCTGGGGGACGAGACTTCTGCCCTGTCTGATTCGTTCCAGGATAATCTTCTCTCTCCTCCGGTTTATACACGCCCCTATGAGTATCGTGGCCACCGGGTGCCGGATATCCTGCTCTCAGGAAATGAGAAGGAAATCACTCAGTGGAAGCACGAACAGGCACTGGAAAGGACCCGTAAGCGAAGGCCCGGTCTTCTCGACGAACACTGATACTCCTCCCTCCCGCAATCAATAAAATATTCAACCCTTCTGTTTGGCGTAAGGAAAAAATTTCTATATTTGCACTCCCATTTCGATACTAACATATAACCGGGAAAAGCCATGAACAAAGCTGAGATCATGAAATACGTGGAGGGGAATTTCGTTGAAAGCAAAGAACTCCCCGTTTTCAAAGCAGGTGATACGATTACTATTCATTATAAGATTATTGAAGGAAATAAGGAACGTATTCAGAATTTTCAGGGCGTTGTGCTTCAACGGGCCGGCAAAGGCGTGACAGCAACATTTACCGTTCGCAAGATCTCTGGAAACATTGGCGTTGAAAGGATTTTTCCTCTGGCTTCCCCGTTCATTGAGAAGATAGATGTGAATAAGAGAGGTGTGGTGAGAAGGAGCAGGATATTCTATCTGAGGAATTTGCAAGGCAAGAAAGCGCGGATAAAGGAAGAGAGGATATAGCAAAAACCCCGCCGATGGCGGGGTTTTTTATTAATTCATCAACAGGTTAAGGACTCCCGATTGACGGGTTTGTAAGCTATACAAGGCTTTCGAGTAATTGAGAATATTCCTGATCACAAATTCCCTGGGTGAACTGCTTTTTGTACTTTTCTCTGGTCCATCCGGATTCAGCTTCCGGGGAAAAAAAGAATTTCCAGAATAAAATGTAGCGTTTCTCTTCATAGGCATGAATACTGTTTGTTCGAATTTTCATACCTATGAAACGGGGTATTTGAACACTTATTTTACTACTGTAAAAAAAATGTGGACGGGAAAGTGAACCAGGTGACTGGTGATTGGTGACTGGTGACTAATGACCAGGGAATTTACACAGACAGGATGACTTCTTTCTCCTTTACGAGCTTGCGGAGGTTGATCAGGGCATATCGCATTCGTCCGAGCGCGGTGTTTATACTGACGTTGGTGACCTCAGCAATATCCTTGAAACTTATATCGCCGTAATGGCGCATAACCAGCACCTCTTTCTGTTCTTTGGGAAGGTATTCTATCAGCCGCTTTACATCCTGATGGATCTGTTCGGTGATCATCCTCTCTTCCACCGATTCAACCTGGATACGTACCCTGTCGAAAATATCATATTCTTCCCTGTTTTCAATGATCGGTATCCGCTTGGCTTTGCGGAAGTAATCGATGATGAGGTTATGGGCTATACGCATCACCCACTGGATGAACTTACCTTCCTCCTTGTACTGGCCTGACCGGATGGTGTTGATGACCTTAATGAACGTGTCCTGGAACAGATCTTCGGCCAGCTCCTTATCTTTCACCACCATAAGGATATAGGCGAAAACCCGGTTTTTATGACGTCTGACTAATTTTTCGAGGGCGGATTCTTGACCGGTTAAATACCTGCCAATCAGCTCCTGATCACTGATTGCATGGGCGTTCATGTTACCTCCTTTTAATGTAAAAAGAGTACAGGTTTAGCCGATAATGTCCCTCCTATGGTTTGTGCGCGATTGCGCGTTGATCTATTAGGTTAATACGCCCCTTTTATTGAAAGGTTGCAGCAAAAATAAAGAAAAAAAAACGAAAAGCAAATTTTCTTTCTAATTTCGCATTTTCTGCGGGACCGAAGATATAATGAGACTTGTTGACAATCCCGACCCGAAAAACTATATTATCATCAAAGGCGCCCGGGTCAATAACTTAAAGAATATCAGCCTTGCCATACCACGGAACAAACTTGTGGTGATTACCGGTTTGTCGGGTTCCGGAAAATCTTCCCTGGCGTTTGATACACTGTACGCCGACGGTCAACGGCGATACGTGGAAAGCCTGAGCGCCTATGCCCGGCAATTCCTTGGACGGATGAGCAAGCCCGACGTCGACTCCATCTCAGGGATCGCTCCTGCCATTGCGATCGAACAGAAAGTGAATACCATGAACCCCCGGTCCACGGTAGGAACCTCAACTGAGATCTACGAATATCTGAAACTCCTTTACGCCCGGATCGGAAAGACATACAGCCCTGTATCGGGAAAACTGGTGAAAAGGGACAGCGTTTCCGATGTGGTAGATCAGATCATGAATCGGGCAGAAGGGGTGAAGGTCACCATTTTCTCCCCGCTGAATGGAGTCCCCGGAACAGGAGACCTGAGAACCAAATGCAAAGTACTTCTCCAGCAAGGATTTAACAGGGTGATGGTCGATGGGAAACTAATCGGGATTGAAGAAGCGCTGGAACAGAACGATTGCAACTACAAAGAGTTGTTCCTGGTGGTCGACCGGGTATCGGTCAAGCCCGGCGATGAGGATCTGTTAAACCGGCTTGCTGATTCCGTGCAAACCGCTTTTTTTGAAAGCCATGGATATTGCATGGTCGAAGTTTCGGATGAAGAGACTCACCGGCTTCATTTTTCCAACAAGTTTGAATCAGATGGAATGACTTTTGAAGAACCTTCGGAGAATTTCTTCAGTTTCAACAATCCCTATGGCGCCTGTAAACACTGTGAAGGGTTCGGCAGCGTGATTGGGATTGATGAAGACCTGGTGGTTCCTAACAAGCGTCTTTCCATCTATGAGGATGCCATCGCCTGCTGGCGGGGAGAAAAGATGGGCGAATGGAAGAATGAACTGATGCTGAACGCCTACAAGTTTGATTTCCCCATTCACAAACCTTTTTATGAACTAACACAGCAGCAACGGGAGCTCCTGTGGACAGGCAACAAATATTTCCACGGCTTGCATGAGTTTTTTACTTATGTCGAAAGCCAAAACTACAAGATCCAGTACCGCGTGATGATGTCGCGTTACCGCGGGAAGACCGTTTGCCCGCAATGCCAGGGAACCCGCCTTCGAAAAGATGCTTCCTACGTAAAAATCGGATACAAGTCCGTCAACGACTTAGTCCTAATGCCCATTTCAGATCTGCAGAATTTTTTTCTGGGGCTGAAGCTGAACGAATTTGACCGGACAGTCTCTTCAAGGCTTCTGACGGAGATCAACAACCGGCTGGAAGCCCTTTCCGACGTGGGATTGGGCTATCTGACACTTAACCGACTCTCTTCGAGCCTTTCGGGCGGAGAATCCCAGCGCATCAACCTATCAACCGCGCTTGGGAGCAGTCTGGTCGGCTCCATGTACATCCTCGATGAACCCAGCATCGGGCTCCATCCGAGAGATACCCAACGGTTGATCAAAGTACTTTTGCGGCTCCGGGATCTCGGCAATACGGTCATAGTGGTGGAGCACGATGAAGCGATCATCCGGGCTGCCGATGAGATTATCGATATCGGCCCGATGGCCGGAAGCCAGGGGGGTGAAATTGTATTTCAGGGTCATTTCCATGAACTGGTAGAGGATCCCGGGAGCCTCACAGGCCAGTACTTGGGGGGCCAGCGTGCCATCGAAATCCCCGCCCAACGACGAGAATGGAAGGAGTCTATCAAGCTGAAGGGAGCCAGGGAAAACAACCTGAAAATGATTAACGTAGATATCCCCCTGCATATCTTTACAGTAATTACGGGGGTTAGCGGGTCGGGGAAAACTTCGCTGGTGAAGCGAATTCTGTTTCCTGCCCTGAAAAAGATCCACGGCGGCTATGCGGAGAAAACCGGGAAATTTGATCACATCGACGGAGATATTAACCGCATCGGCTCGGTCGAACTGGTGGATCAGAATCCCATCGGCCGCTCATCCCGTTCGAACCCGGCTACCTATATCAAGGCTTTCGATGAGATCCGGAACCTCTTTTCCGATCAGAAACTGGCACGGGTAAGAGGATACAAACCGGGTTTCTTTTCCTTCAACATTGAAGGCGGAAGATGCGAAGAGTGTGAAGGGGAAGGGGTTCAGAAGATTGCAATGCAGTTTATGGCGGATATTTACCTCACCTGCGATGCCTGCCACGGGAAGCGGTTCAAAGAGGAGGTGCTGGATATCCGGTATCTGGATAAGACCATCGTGGATATCCTGGATATGACCGTGGATGAGGCGATCGGCTTCTTCGGACAAACCGGCAAACCACTTCCCCCGGAGAAGCGGATCCTTCAGCGGCTGAAGTCCTTACAGGATGTAGGGTTGGGCTACCTGAAACTGGGGCAATCGTCGAGCACCCTCAGCGGCGGGGAAGCACAACGGATTAAGCTTGCCTTCTTCCTGTCAAAAGGGAACACCGAAAAACCCACCCTTTTCATCTTTGATGAACCAACCACCGGACTGCATTTCCACGATATTCACAAACTGCTGGTCTCCTTCGATTCTCTCATCCGGCTCGGCCACTCGATCCTGGTAGTGGAACACAATCCGGAGGTGATAAAATCGGCCGACTGGGTGATCGACCTGGGAAAAGAGGGAGGCGAACAGGGAGGGCATCTTGTTTTTGCAGGAACCCCGGAAGAGCTTGTCAGGTGTACCGAATCTTATACCGGATGCTATTTAAAGGAGAAGCTTAAATAATGTGGTGCCATGGTGAAGTGGTGCATTGGTGAAGTGGTGCAGTGGTGACTTGTCCGCCTGTCCGCAAGTCCGCTTGTCCGCCTCTCTTACAAACAAATTAAACAGCATGAAAAGTATAAATCCTGCGAATGGACGGATCATCAGAGAGTACCGGGAGCATACTCCGGAGGAAGCAGTACAGATCGTGAACCTTGCTCACCGGGCCTGGCTGGATTGGAAAGATACCGGTTTCCCTCAACGTTCAGCAGCTATGCAAAAAGTTGCTGTCCTGGTCCGGGAACGCAAAGAGGAGCTGGCCCGCCTCATGACACTCGAAATGGGAAAGATCCTCCGCGAATCTCTGGCTGAAGTGGAGAAATGTGCCTGGGTTTGTGAGTTTTATGCTCACTACGCTGCCCGGTTTCTGCAGGATGAACCGGTCGAATCGGATGCATCCCGTAGCTTCATTACTTTCCAGCCCCTGGGAATAGTGTTGGCTGTGATGCCGTGGAACTTCCCGTTCTGGCAGGTGTTTCGCTTTGTAGCCCCGGCCCTGATGGCGGGTAACGGAGGAGTATTGAAACATGCCTCCAATGTTTCCGGTTGCGCTCTGGCGATCGAGGATCTGTTTCGCACAGCCGGCTTTCCCGAAAACCTTTTCCGTACCCTCCTGATTTCGTCGGAGCAGGTAAAGGCTGTCATTGCGCATCCATATATCAAAGCGATCACCCTCACCGGAAGCGAATTTGCCGGAAGTGAGGTGGCTTCCGCAGCAGGGAAACAGGTTAAAAAAACGGTGCTGGAACTCGGCGGATCAGACCCGTTTATTGTTTTGGAGGATTGCGATCTGGAACTTACCGTGAAGAACGCCGTCAGCTCCCGGCTCATCAACCAGGGACAAAGCTGCATTGCAGCCAAGCGGTTCATTGTGATGAAGTCCATACTGCACGAGTTTACGCACCTGCTTTTACACGCTTTTGAGGCGCTGAACGTAGGTGATCCATTGGATCCCGCAACAGATGTAGGTCCACTCGCCCGCCCCGACCTGGTAGATGATATCGACCGCCAGGTGCAGGAATCGGTTGACAAAGGAGCCACCCTGATCGTGGGAGGCCACCGGATGGACCGGTCCGGCTGCTACTATGAACCGACTATTATTACGGATGTCCGGAAAGGGATGTCCGCCTATGAGGAAGAGACCTTCGGACCCTTGCTGGCAATCATCCCTGTTGATTCTGACGAGGAGGCCATCGCCGTAGCCAATGATTCCCCTTTCGGACTGGGAGGAAGTGTATGGACCAACGACTCGGTGCGTGGCGAACGGATCGCCCGCAGGGTCGAAACCGGGTCCATGTTTGTCAACGGCATCACCAAATCGGATCCCCGCTTACCCTTCGGAGGGATCAAACGATCGGGATACGGCCGGGAGTTGGGGAGTTACGGGATCAGGGAGTTCGTGAATATCAAGACGGTGTGGATTAGGTAGAAGGACGAAGGACGAGGGACGAAGGACGAAGGACGAAAGGTCTAAGGAGTAACCTTCCTGACCAATGACTAATGACTAATGACCAATAACCAATGACCGATGACAAATCTCTTTGGTTGTATTCATCACGCTTGCATCCCGTAGATGAGAATTTACAGGATTTTTCAATTTGTAAGGCCGGTTAAATGCTTCCTGAGAGACTTTGAAATATTCCGACAGAATCCGGATAACATCCTTCGACAGTCCTTTTTTATAATTTAAAATATCCGAAACCAATCCTTTACTCACCCCTAATATTCCGACAAGGTCTTTCCCTTATTTCAGTTTTTCAAAACCCAACTTTATTACTTGAGCCATCAGTTTACGACGAGTATCAAGAAATTCAAAATAAGGTAACGTTTCCCATCCATCTTGCAATGCATGAAATTTATACATCGTTTCCCAATCATCATCAGAAAACCGGTTTCTCATTTGTTCTAAATATTCATAAGGAGGAGCATCACTAATTTCAAGGTTATCAGGCCATTCAAGTAAAGCAAAATTTGCGACCTGGTTGATCATTTTTAAATCGACGATGCCTTGCTTTTCTAACCAGCCTCGAGGAAATAGGTGGTGCCTTTCTGTAGCTTTCTTTTTCATTTTCAAGGCAGGATCAAGAAGATCGGAGATTTTCTTTTGTGAAAATAAAACTGGAGCACCAAGTTGATTTTGTGCTGCATGATAGGCGAAGAGTTCAGGGCTTCGGGCAGAGGAATTTTCTAAATTATTAGGTAACGTGATGGTCCAAAAATCAGCCGTAAGAGTATCCTCAATGATTTTATTCAATACCTCAACGAATTCATCACCATCTTTTAAATCTTTAATTTTGTTCAAATCACTGTCCATAACACTTTCCGGGGATCCAGTGTACCGACCCAAAAGAGTAGCTGCATAAAACCAGCGTCCAATAAGTTTTTGAAGTATATGTTCTGACACCTGATATTTAATCTTGCCAATTAAATAAAAAGAATAGGAATAAAGAAGTGTATTTTCTGAAGAAATTAATTCACTACTGCGGAAACCAGCACCTATAAGGCACCCGAAAAATTGGTGCCAATAAGTCAGGTTTAGCACTTTTGTTTGTGCTTCTTTTAGTTTAAGAAATTGTAATTCCCTGTGTTCCGGAGAGAATTCACCTGTATCCAGATCTTTCCCTCGAAGAACCTGGTAAACGCTTTTTAACCTGCCACGATAAAACCCAATGGCAATGGAAACCCGAAGTAATTGATCAGGACCAGGTTGCAGGAAATGATTAAAAGGAGATGGAGGATCACCCGGACCTGGAGCCTGATAAGATAAGCGACTGAAGGTTTCGAGATCCTTCCTTCCTTCATCCCAAAATACTGACAGTAATGTAAGGATAAAATCGGCTTGGTTTAACTTTACTCCCTCACTGTTGATGCGGACAAAGATGTCTGCAACTTCCTCTTCATCCACAGTCTGGGCAATTTCGAGTGCAGTAAAAGGATATTTCAGTAAATCAAAGACACGGTCGAGGTTATGTGCTATACTTTCTTCTTCTTCTTCGGTCAGAGAAGTTCTTGCTTGAAGTTTAATAATGAACTCATTCACTATCTTCCTGCTGGATCTCCCGGATGACCATATTTCTGAAATGTTTGAAATCCATTCCGGGTCTCTACGGACTGCTGCATCGGCGACTTCAAATTTTCCATCACGTGGATGAAAAGCAATTTCAATATGGCGTTGCTGGTAATTACTATCCAAAACCGTTTTACCACGCAAAACTGCATATAGTGAGGTAAGACGCTGCTGTCCGTCAACAATCAACAAAGCCGGTATTATATGTTGTTTGTCATCCAAACCGATTTGCCTTACTCCATTTACGGCTGCATTTGCCCAGAATAGAAGATATCCCACAGGGAAGCCCCGATACATAGAATCGAAGAGATCCCTTACTTTGGCATTTGACCAGACGAACGGCCGCTGAATATCTGGCAAGCCAATATCTCCTATATCAATATAGGTTAAAAGCCCTGAAAGGTCGTAATCAACTTTTTTAAAGCAGGTTTTGAGTTCATTCATACAATTAAATTTTTATAAATTCTCCACGATCGTTATCTCCTCCTCCGTCAAACCATACAATTCATAAACTAGTCGATCAATCTCCTTTTCCAGGGCGGTGGTGTCGGCTTGCTGGTCTTTGCTTTTTGTTTCTATAATATTGTCAACGATTTTCACAAAGTCGTTTTGATTTTTCCTGTCTGCAATTTTGATTGGTAAATTTTCTACTGAAGAAATTCTAACTTGCGGAAATATATCGCCACCTTGCGAGTTTGTCTTTTGATAATAGAACTTAAATAATCTTGAATTAAACAATCCTAAAACATACATTATGTCAAACTTCTTATCAACAATATGGCAACTATGGATAGTTTGCTCGTAATAAATTCCTCTTTCCGCAAAAGTTGCGATAATTTCTTTGCCGACCTTTCTATAAATTATTTTTTCTCTTTCAAATATATTCTTGTCTCTCATCCATAGACCTGTACGTTTATTACCTTTCCTCTTTATTTCTTCCTTCATCATCTCATCGGGTTTGTAATTTACCCAAACGTTCGTATCTGACAAATGGTATTTTGAAAGATGTTTGCCAAAATAAAGTTTGTGGCTGCTCTTATCTAACTTATTGTCAAGAAACAAAAGGTCTTTAATTGTTCCTGCGACAATTCCGTCTCTAACTTCTGCAATTTCCTTCACTCTTAAAGTGTCAGTTTCAATTTTTGAAATCAGCTTATCAATATTGGTGTTAATCTCTAATCGGAAAATAATTTCTTTGTCTTGCAAGATGCTTGCAACATCCGTTTCTGAAAGTGATTGTAATTCCTGACTTGAAATTTTAAATGCCTTATACCTTTCTTTTGTATCTGCATAATTTTCTATAATCACGCTGTCAACTTGCGCCTCGTCAAAAACTTTTTCATCAATCTTCACAACTATTACTCCATGATTCTCGCAAATTATTTTTCTTGCTTTGATAAATTGCTTGTTGTTTAGAAATTTCCCCGGCACGATAAATGTAAAAACACCAGAAGTCAGCTTAATTTGCATTGCTTTCTCGATGAAAAGAGAATACAAATCAAATCTTCCAATTGCAGTCAGATAAAGACTTTCATAAAATCGTCTGTAGTCCCATGAAATGTCCTCAATTCCCTGATACGGCGGATTTCCGATCACCACATCAAATCCTATAAAATCCCCTTCATCATTGAGAACTTCAGGGAACTCGAAGCGCCACTCAAAAGCATTCTCAAAAATTCTATTTGTTTTAACTTCATCTATTTCCTTATTGAGTTTTGTAATCTCATCTTCAAGTTTTTGCTGCTCCTTCTTGGCTTTTTCTTTGAATTTTTCATTTCCATACTCTGCCTCTGGTTCGAACAAGAACGTTCCGGTAAAACGATGATATAATTCGCTCAACAGTTTATCAAGCTTCTTTTTTTTAGGATCATTCTGACCCATCTCCACCTGAAAATCGTTCTTAATAATGGCGATTAGCCGCTCCATTTCCCGCTTCTGCTCCTTGTTTTCCGCATTCCTATATGACATCACCGCCATCCGGTAGCTGTCGATGCTCCATTTACTTCTCTTCAACGCCTGCCGGATATCTGCATCCAGCGCATAGCGTGAGATCAGCGAATTCCCGCATTTGATATTGATGTCAATATTGGGCAGGGTTTCCAACTCCCACTCCCCCTCGCCCTGTGGGAGAGGGGGCTGGGGGGTGAGGTAGTAAGCATTCTTTAATAGCTCAATCCACAAGCGCAAACCGCAAATTTTTACGGAGTTGGGATTGATATCCACGCCAAACAGACAGTTTTCTATAATGGTCTGCTTCTCACGGAAAAGCGCTTCCTGAACCCGCCGGCTCTCGGGACTATTGGGGTTATACTCAAATAATTTGCCATCTTCATCGGTAATGATCAGCTCGTCATTAACCACTTCAACGTGGTACTCTTTCAGTCTCTTCCCATCTTTGTCCGACAATATTTTCAACTCACTCTTAATAGCGATGATTTCGTTCAATGCCGAAACCAGGAAGTGTCCGGAGCCAACTGCAGGATCACATATTCTAAGTTGGTTTATAATCTCATTGGCCTCCTTTTTGTCTTCAATTTTATCATACAATCCTTCTAAATCCTGACAATTCCAGCCCTTCCGGTCATTAAACTTCTGAACTACTGCCCGGCGTATCGTTTCGCGGCACATATACATGGTGATGAACCCGGGCGTAAAGAAGGAGCCATCTCTGTACCCATTAATTTTCTCGAAAATAAGACCGAGAACTGAAGCGTTGATCAGCGTTTTGTTATCTTCCTGAATTTCTTCTGCACCTTCTCCTGAAAAATCGTATGCATCAAGGAATTCAAAGAGGTAATTCAATCCATTTAATGTTCCGGTCAACCGTTTTCCGATACTGTTTTTCAATACGGTTCCTGAATGAACAGGAATCTGGCTCTCATCCTGCAGGTTACTTATAAAAATTGTTTCCCGTTCCAGTTCAGTCGGTTCAAAAAGTGAACTATTCAGGTAAGGAACATTTTCAAATAACTTAGCCACAGCAGGATCACGTTCCGTTGTCTTCTTTGCAAGTACCCGGAAAAAGAGGCTATCCATGGCATCATATCCCTTTACCTTACCCCTGTTAAGAAACGCATATGCAGGATCACCTTTATGGTAAGTGATCAACTGGGCTTCGAGCAGTTTCAGGAACAAAATACGATTGATCCAGGTGATCACCAGTTCCAAGGAAACATTGAAAAGCCTTTCCTGGTTCTTTTCACCAAACCGGGAGGGCTTGTCCAGACGGGAAATTATATCACGGCTGTCGATCTGGATTATGGCATTCTCAATGAGTGAACCGGGATCTCGCTGCCCTTCCTTCTTGCGTCCAATGAGTTTTTTGTTACCTTCCCTGGTTTCGGTCAAACCGATGATATGAAGCAATTCCGTATAAAACGCTTTATCAAGGCTGTTGCTGTCATTGGAAAAAGGAAGCTTCAGTAAATGTTCTGGAGAGAGCAGCTTATAAAGGGCAATTAGTTTGGCATCATCTTTTTTATCATCATTTCGCAGGGGTTTATCATACTCCCGGAAATCAAACATGGTAAAGCAAATTTCGGAGGTTAACCCTGCCATGAATGGTTCTGCAATCTCTTTGTAAAAAAAGTCGGTGGTCTTACCTGCAAGCCTTCCTTCTTCAAAATCGGTGAACTGTTTAACCAATATTTTATTCTGGGCGAACGTTTTCTCAAAGAGGCCGGCATCAAATACATACCATTCATAAATATTTGTAGCCACGAGATGTTTGATCTCAAGGTTGTGGTTTGTGATCCGTTCCCGGAGATAATAAAGGATAAGTTCATGAAAAGCTTTTGCGTTCAGGTTATCCGGCCGGATCATCTCAGTTTTATTCGAAGGTTTTTTAGCTTCGATCAACACACCGGCAAAGCTCTTTGAATCGGGGCCATTGTGGATTACAAGATCTGTGCGGTCTTTCGTGTTGATATAAAACTTTGGATGATAAAACGTATTCTTGAGAAAATCGCCCAGGTCATTTTTGTTGTGTTCTTCTGATTCAGTTTCATCCAATCCATCAAGCAGTCCGATCAGGTTTTTCTTGAACAGCGCAATTTCGCTTCGGGTAGGTTTTACCTTAAGGTAAGCTTTATTAAGGGCTTTTCGCGGGGATAATAGCGTCAATTGCATGGTCAAGGATTGATTCTCTTATCAAAAGTAGGAAAAGATGATGAATACGAAGGAAAAAATATATTTGGAAAAAAGGCCCAACCGCGTTACTTTTGCGCGAAAATTGGCGTGGTAGCTCAGGTGGTTAGAGCGTCGGATTCATAACCCGGAGGCCGGGGGTTCAATTCCCCCCCACGCTACGGAAAGAGGCTTAGGGGCCTCTTTTTTAGTTGGCGGTTGGCGGTTGGCAGTCCCCTATGTTATTAGGGACAATTCCATCTCGGGATATCGTTTACCTGAAAAACGGTTCCTATCTGCGGGGAAGCGTTGTTGAACTGGTGCCCAGCCAATCCCTGAAGATCAAACTGGAAAACGGAGTAATCCTGACGGAAATCGGGATTAATACGGCTCCCCCTTTTCATCAATCATCGGGACAAACCGTACCGGCAATACTGCGTGTTCGCGGATTTTCCCATTCTTCTTGACCAACAGGTGTAATTGCTGGGTGTATTTTTCACCAACAGGAATGATCATCCGGCCGTTTTCAGCTAACTGTTATTTCAGTGGCTGGGGGATATCGGTCGGCGCGCAGGTAACCAGGATCGCATCAAATGGAGCGTGTTCGGGCCACCCTTTGTATCCGTCTCCGTGTTTGATCCTGATTTTCCGGTATCCCAGACTATCCAGGGTACGCCTGGCCCTCTGCACCAGCGATTTATAGATCTCTACCGAAAAAACCGAATCACAGATTTCAGCCAGAACAGCCGCCTGGTACCCGGAGCCGGTCCCTATTTCGAGCACCTTATCGGTGGGTTTCAGATTCAGAACTTCCGTCATATATGCCACGATATAGGGTTGGGAAATAGTTTGCCCCTCCCCGATCGGCAGCGGTGTGTCTTCATAAGCCATCGAAGTATAGGGTTCCGGAACGAAGGCATGCCTGGGAACTTTTCGCATGGCATCCAGCACCTTCTTGTCTGTTATCCCCCGAAGCTCAATCTGCCACACAACCATGGTTTCCCTCAGTCGTTCTTCAGGTGATTCCGATTTTTTCTGGGCAGGACAGCCGGAAAAAAGGAATCCCGCAAAACTCAAACTTAATAACATCCGGAGATTCATCATACACGCTCGTTGATTACTGCGGTCCCGTAACAGATCACTTCTGTCACCCCCGCCATGACTTCTGTCTGTTTGAACCCCATAAAGTTACATATCCTTTCTTAAAAAACCTGAAAATTTCATTAACATTGCATACGAAATCCTTCCGTTATTCCTCTTTCATGCAAGAAACTGGTTTTCAAAAAAGCCTGACCCTGTTCGATTCCACAGCCATCGTTGTCGGTTCCATGATCGGGTCGGGCATTTTCATCGTCAGCTCCGACATCGCCCGGCAGGTGGGTGCCCCGGGTTGGCTGCTGATGGTGTGGCTGATCACCGGCGTGCTGACCATTTTCGCAGCCCTTAGTTACGGGGAACTGGCCGGGATGTTCCCGAAAGCAGGCGGACAATATGTCTACCTCAAAGAAGCCTACAACCCCCTGATCGGTTTCCTTTATGGATGGACATTGTTCCTGGTGATCCAAACGGGCACCATCGCAGCCGTGGCCATGGCATTTGCAAAATTCCTGGGAGTGATCATTCCCTGGATTTCGGAATCAGTAACCTGGATCCGGATCGGGTTCTTCAAATTCGGTCCGGTCCAGATCGTGGCGATTGCCTCTATTGCCTTCCTTACCTGGATTAACACCCGAGGCATCAAAGCCGGGAAACAGGTTCAGAATAGCTTCACCAGTATCAAAGTATTGCTCCTGATCGGGTTTATAATGGTTGGATTAGGTTTCGCTGCCCATACCGGCGCTTTTGAAATCAACCGGAAGGTATTCTGGGAAGCCTCCCAGATCCAGAACGGCCAGGTCATCCCCCTGGCCGGGTTTGCGTTGATCGCGGCCATCGGGATGGCGATGGTGGGCTCTCTTTTCTCTTCGGATGCCTGGAACAACATCACCTTTACCGCAGGAGAGGTCATTAATCCCCGTAAAAACATCCCCCTGAGCCTGTTCCTGGGAACCTTTATCGTGACAATCCTGTACCTGCTCGCCAACCTGGTCTACATCACCGTGTTGCCGGTGAGGGGTTCCTCAGAAGGCGCAGATGTCCTTGCACGCGGAATGCAATTCGCCACCGACGACAGGCTCGCCACGGCTGCCATCCATGGGGTGTTTGGCGCTTATGCCGCGGTGATCATGGCCGGTTTCATTGTCATCTCCACCTTCGGATGCAACAACGGACTGATCCTCTCCGGGGCCCGGGTTTACTATGCGATGGCAAAAGATAACACCTTTTTTCGGCAGGTTGGAGAACTGAACAACAAGAGGGTCCCGAAAAACGGACTGGTTTTCCAGGGAATCTGGGCTGCACTCCTCTGCCTTTCGGGAACTTACGGGGACTTACTCGATTATGTCGTCTTCGCCGTGTTGATCTTTTATGTTTTGACCATCTTCGGACTTTTTATTCTGCGCATCCGGAAGCCCGAACTGGAGCGCCCCTACAAAGCCTTTGGCTATCCTGTCGTCCCGTTGGTTTATATCCTCCTGGGTATCCTGATCATGGGAATTCTGCTTGTTTTCAAACCCCTGTACACATGGCCCGGATTAATCGTCGTGCTGACGGGGATTCCTGTCTTTTACTTATGGAAAAGAGGATGAGATTAATCGTTTTTTTATTGATCCCATTGACCGCACTGTCTCAATGTTTGCCAAGCAATCACCCGGTTGAGGCTGGGGAAGAGATCTCGTATGAAGTCTCCTACAACTGGGGTCCTATATGGGTGGATACCGGGATCGTGACATTTAAAGTTACGCTGGAGCAGAAAAAAGAGGTCCCCGCCTGGCACCTGGTGAGTACGGGCCGGACTTACCGTTCGTATGATCTCTTTTTCAAAGTTCGTGACACTTACGATTCCTGGATTGATACGGCTACGTTTCGAACACTCGAATTCCGCAGGTATATCTATGAAGGAGGATATCAATTACAGAACACCTCCTGGTTTGATTACAATCGTAGGATCGTATTCAGCAACACAAAGAGGAATGATGACCCTTTGGCAGTCGATACCCTGAAAATGAAGGATTGCACCTTTGATATGCTCTCTTCGGTATATTTTGTAAGATCTCTGGATATTTCCTCTATGCCGTTGAATAAGAAGATGCCGGTTTTTATTGCCATTGATGATAGTGTCTTCCGGATTGACATCCGGTATCTGGGCAAAGAAATGATAGAGCATCCTGAAGGAGTCTGGAATCATTGCCTGAAAATGTCCGCATCCATGGTAGAAGGAACCATTTTCAGGAAAGGCCAGGAGGCATATGTCTGGGTTTCGGACGACCTCAATAAAATCCCGGTTTATATGGAAGCCAGTATCCTTGTCGGCTCCGTAAAAGCCTACCTGAAAGAAGCCAAAGGTCTTCGTTACCCCCGATCTGCGGTTTCGTCAGAAAAAATTCGATGAACCGATAAATTCATTAAAACTTACACGCATGAAAAAGTCTATCTCTTTTCTCCTGATCCCTGCCCTGTCGGGATTGGTTGCCTGCGGGCCTGCTGACAAAAGCAAAGAAGAAGCCCCCCTGATCGAAAAACAAACGCTGACCCTCACAAGCGATCTCATGACTCCCGAGGTCTTATGGGCATTCGGAAGAGTGAGCGGGCAGGAAGTTTCGCCCGATGGAAAGACGGTCCTGTACGGTATTACTTACTACGATATCGAACAAAACAAGGGAAACCGCGAATTATATACCGTAGGGGCATCCGGAGAGGATCCAAAACGGCTGACGTTTACGCCGAAAAGCGAATACGATGCTGGTTGGCGTCCCGACGGAAAAAAGATCGGGTATTTATCCGCACAAAGCGGATCAATGCAGTTATGGGAAATAAATCCCGACGGTTCTGGCGCGATTCAGATCACCAACGTGGAAAACGGGATCACCGGATTCAAATATTCTCCCGATCAAACCAGGCTTCTGTACACAAAAGAGGTATTCCTGGAAAATAAATTCGCCAAATTGTACAAAGGCCTTCTCAAGGCATCGGGTCGTTTGATGGATGACCTCCTTTACAGGCACTGGGATACCTGGGTCGACTCATACAGCCATGTATTTTATGCTGACTATGATGGAACAAAAATCTCGAACGACAAAGACATCATGCCGGGAGAACCATATCAGTCACCCTTGAAGCCTTTTGGCGGGATTGAGCAAGTGTGCTGGAGTATCGATGGGAAAACGATCGCATATACCTGCCAGAAAATGGTTGGAAAAGCTGCCACTCTCTCGACAAACTCCGATATCTATTTATATTCGCTTGAAACCGGTGAAACCAGGAACATGACCGAAGGCATGATGGGGTTCGATATCGCCCCCCTTTACTCTCCCGACGGGAAGTACATTGCCTGGCAAAGCATGGAGCGAGACGGTTTTGAATCTGACAAAGACCGACTCTTTATCCTCAACACACAAACCGGGGAGAAAACTTACGCGACGAAAAACTTTGACCAGAACACAGGCTCTGTTTGCTGGACACCCGACAGCAAGGATATCTACTTTACCAGCGACTGGCACGGAGCATTCCAGATCTATAAGTATACCCTGCCTTCCGGAAAGATCAGCCAGATAACCACAGGGCTCCAGGATTATGCTACCATCTCCCTGGCCGGAGATAAGATCATTGCTGCCAAACAGACCATGTCGTTCCCGACAGAACTATTTACAATTACTCCGGAAGATGGGGCTGCACAGCAAATTACCTTTACCAACAAAGAGCTGCTCGATCAGTTAACCATGGGAAAGGTGGAGGAAAGGTGGATGCAGACCTTTGACAACCAGGATATGCAGGTATTTATAATTTATCCTCCCCACTTTGATCCCTTGAAGAAATACCCTGCAATCTTGTATTGCAAAGGAGGTCCACAGGGGCCGTTAAGCCAGAATTTTCATTACCGCTGGAACT
>JAZDGR010000097.1:0-6060 GCA_043806735.1 bacterium
CGCATCCGCCAGGATCAGGCGTCCTTCTGCGTCGGTACTGATCACCTCCACCGTCATCCCGTTATGCATCTTCAAAACGTCGCCGGAAACCATCGCTTTGGGCCCGGGCCGGTTATCGGTGGCCGGGATCAGTCCGATGACATGAACCGGCAGCCGCGTTCCGGCAATCGCCATCATCGTTCCGGCCACGGCAGCGCCCCCTGCCATGTCGTTCTTCATGTGTTCCATGTGATTGTCGGTCTTCAGATTCATCCCGCCGGAATCATAAACGATCCCTTTCCCGATGATGACCAGGGGTTTCTTATTCCTTGCTTTCGCAGGCTTATATTCCAGGATGACAAAGGCCGGAGGCTGGTCACTCCCCTTGTTGACACCCAGAAGTCCGCCCATCTGCAAGGCCTCCAATCTTTTTTTTGTCAGCACCTCCACCGCGATTCCGTGTTCCCTGGCCATGGACTCAACCGCTTTGGCAAACGCCGGCGCTGTCAGAAACGAATTGGGCTCGTTGACCAGGTCACGGGTAAAACAGACCCCCGCGAGAGTTGCTTTTAACCTTTCGATCCCCTCTTTTGTGACCTTGCTTGAGAACAGGAGGACCTCTTGCAAGGAATTCAATCCTTTCCTGTCAGACTTGTATTTGAAGAACTGGTAGGTCCCCAGGACAATTCCTTCGGCCAGGGCTTCGGTTTCGGCGCTTTTTCCCTCCGCATCTACCAGGGTGATCCGGGATAGTTTCTGTTCATTCAGGAAACCCTGTATCTTGTCGCCTGCTTTCCGGCATAGTTCCAGCCGTTGACCTGCCTCTTTTTCCTTCGGGATGAATTGAACGATTAACCAGTGGTCAAGCCGGTTGAAGGGTATCATGTCCAGCTTCTTTTTCCGTTGCTCCCCGATAAAGGTGAGTTCAGGAGCGGTAAAAAAACCGGAAGGGATAGCCGAAGCCGAACCGATCAGGAAGATCAGGTGATCACCGGGCTTCAGCTTTCGTTGGGAACCAATTCGGACGTGCATGTTTTTTCGTATTTTTGACCTCAAAGATCGCAAAGTTAGTAAAAACCAGGGATGGAAATCCGTCTATGAAACAGCTTGCAGAAAAAGCTCTTTCCGGGGAATTTCTCTCCGAACCCGAAGGAACGGAATTGTTTACCAGGTTGTCCCTCCCCGAGCTGATGTTTATCGGGAACGAACTTCGTAAAAAACAACGACCTGAGAAGGTCGTTACCTGGATCATCGACCGGAATGTCAATAGTACAAACATCTGCCTGTCAGGCTGTAAATTCTGTAATTTTTACCGTACCTCCCGCGATAGCGACGGGTATATCACCACCTTACACGAATACATTCAGAAGATCGATGAAATGCAAAAGCTGGGGGGCAATCAGCTGTTACTTCAGGGGGGAATGCATCCCCGGCTTGGCCTGGATTTTTATACCCGGCTCTTCCGGGATCTGAAAAACCATTATCCCTCGTTGCGTCTCCATGCCCTGGGGCCGCCAGAAATCGTTCACCTGGCTAAGCTGGAAGGGCGAACATTCAAAGAGATCCTGCAACTGTTGGTTAAAGCCGGTTTGAGCAGTCTGCCCGGTGCCGGCGCCGAGATCCTGGCCGACCGGGTACGGAAAGAACTCTCCCCTGCCAAATGCACCGCTGCCGAATGGCTTACTGTGATGCGCGCCGCACACGACCTGGACCTCACCACTTCGGCAACCATGATGTTCGGGCACATCGAGACAGTGGAAGAGCGGATGGCACACCTCGTCTCCCTGCGGGAAGTACAGTCTCAAAAGCCGGCTGGGCATAAAGGGTTCCTGAATTTCGTACCCTGGCCTTTTCAGGATGAAAATACCGTGCTGCGAAACAAATTCGGGGTTAAGAATCAGGTAACACCCGAAGAGTATATCCGGATGATTGCAATCAGCAGGATCATGTTACCCAACATTCCACATATCCAGGCTTCCTGGCTGACGGTGGGGAAAGAAACTGCCCAACTATGCTTACATGCCGGGGCCGATGACTTCGGCAGTATCATGATCGAGGAACACGTAGTTTCAGTCGCCGGCGCCTCCTACAAATTCGATGCGGAAGGTATCCAGCAGGCAATCCGGGAAGCCGGATTCGAACCCGTTCAACGCAACCAAGACTTTGTACGGGCATCCGGGCCGGATGCCCATACAAAACCAGGGCCGGATGCCCATACAATTATTTAAATTTCAGGATGTTGTTCTTCATCCAGTCCTGGTAAATGCTGCGGGCGATATCTATGCCCGCCTGATCCACAAACTGGGGATCGGTAATGCTCACAGAGGCCGTCCAGATCAACGCATCTGTTCTGTTCTCGTAAAGGTTTGCAGTCAGGTTTACCGTAGTTGTGGTTACCCAATACCCGCCCGTGGTAATGACATCATAGCCGGGAGCATAAAAAGGATAATACGAGTTATAAAATCCATAATAGTTGTAATAGTAATCCGGATAGACCGTGGTGGTCGGCGGGATGTAATCCTGTGATTTGTCTGTTCCTTTGTACGCGAAGATCAAAATCGCATCGGCGCCTACACTGTCAACCATTTTTTCCAGCTGGGGATATTCGTACTTGACATTGGGATTCAAGAAGTCGAGAGCCGCGACGGCTTTCAGCCCCTTTTCCTTGAAATATTGCACCATGCCATCCTCAAAGGGCTTCTCATATTCCAGTTTGTTGAACATACCCCATACAACCACTTTGCTGATCTGCTCATTTACCTTGGGATTTTTCCAGGATGTGACTGTAACGGGTGAACAGGCAGTAATTAAGAAAGCAGTTATTACCGCAAAAACTGCCACAGAGATCGTTTGCTTTTTCATAGATGTTTTTTTTAGTTTGATAATGTCTTTATCTAAAGCAAAGATAATCAAAATCCCGGCATTTTTTATTCCCCGGAAAAGTTATTCCTGATTTTTGAGAACTTTCAAAGCCCCCGTGTCCAGATTCCAGGCGATCAGGTTCCCAAATCCGGGTATGTGTGGATAAACACATCCCCCATCCAGGTTATATACCAGTGTGTTCACGTTAGATAAACGTTTGACTATTTCGTTCAAGGGAATCGGGGAATGACCGTGAACCAGCTTACGCCCTTTTAGAAAATCCGCAGGATAGCCTTCCTCTCTTGTCCATAGCATGGTTTCTCTATCCTCAAGCGGGTTTTCACAATAGGGGTTCAATCCGGCATGGACAAGAAAAAAACCGTCAGTCTCAACGAACGAGGGCAAGCCCTGAAAGAAGTCAAGATAGCGGGAAGGGATTTGGATCACAGCAGCAGGATCCCGATCCTTGTCTAAGGCAATTCCAAAATCGTGAAGCGTTGTGATGCCCTTGTTCCGCATCCAGAGAGCGAACATCTCTCTGGAAGTCAGGGACTCCAACAACATCCATTCATGATTTCCCATGAGGACCAGGATGTTAAAGGACTGTTCCTGAAGACAAAAGATAAAATCGATAACTGCTTTACTATCAGGCCCCCGGTCAATGAGATCCCCAAGCAAGAAAAGAGTGTCCTCTTTTTCCAGGCAGATCTCTTGTTCAACCATTTTTCGGAAGGTCCCGATGCAGCCGTGGATGTCGCCGATGACCCATCGCTGACCCATGACTCAACCTTTTACAGCAGCGGGTGCGATGAAATCCAGGTTCTGAATTCCGTGAAGGATCCGTTGAGTGGCCCCGCGTCCGTTCTTAACATAATTTTTACAGATGGACGAAACCCTGGAATATGTATCGGGATCATGTAACAGTGTGGAGATAACCTGTTCCAGGTCATCCGGTGTCTTCACACAAAAGGCTCCGCCGGCTTCAATTAACTCCCGCGCTTCCGTGAATTTCCGGTAATTGGGACCAAACATCACCGGGTTGCCGAACGCAGCAGCTTCCAGGATATTATGGATCCCGACCCCGAATCCTCCACCTATCATGGAGAAGGAAGCAACCTGATAGAGATGCGCCAGAATGCCGATGGTGTCGATGATCAGGACCGTGGCCGACGCGGCATTCTCTGGAGTAAGGGCGGAGTAACGAAGAATTTGTGACCGGTGACTGGTGACTGGTGATCGGGGACTGCCAACTGCCAACTGCCAACTGCCAACTGCTTCTTCGATGCGTGATTCCAGCTCACGGATCCTGGCTGGGTGGACCTCATGGGGTGCTATGATATATTTGAGTCCCGGAAGGTTTTGCCGGATAAGGGAGAGTATCAGGGTTTCATCCGGTTCCCATGTACTTCCGCCGAGGAAAACCGTTGCATTTTCAGCAAACTTCTCAATGGCAGGAAATGGCATACGTTGTTCCCGGATCATCCAGACCCGGTCAAAACGGGTATCGCCTGTGATGGTAAATTGCCGGATGCCAAGCAGCTCTGCCAGTTGTTTCGAGCCTTCGCTCTGTATAAAAAACCAGGAAATATTTTTCAACTGCTTCCGGAACCATCTCCCGTACCATTTGAAAAACGGCTGCTGACTGTGAAAGATGGCAGATATGATAAATACCGGGATGTTCCTTTTGTTGAGTTCTCCAAGGATGTTAAACCAGTATTCGTACTTGATGAAAAAGACCAGTTTGGGTTTCAGTAACCCGGTTAACTTTCTGGCATTCGCCGGTGTGTCAAGTGGAAGATAAAAGATGACATCGGCTCCGTCGTATGTTTTTCGTACTTCATATCCGCTGGGCGAATAGAATGAAAGAACGATCCGGTATCCGGGGTAAAACTCCCGGAACCGTTCCATGACCGGCCGGCCCTGTTCGAACTCTCCGAGGGATGCGCAGTGGAACCAAACCGTCCCTTGCCAGTCGCCATCCGTAGAGCGAAGAGCCTGTTCCAGTTTTCGGAAAAGCCCTTTCCTGCCAGTAACCCATTGTTTCGCTTTTGGATTGAACCGGGAAGCAACCTGTATTCCCAGTCCGTACAAGTATATCCCGAATGTATAAAGTAAATTCATTCGTAATTCGTCATTCGAAATTCGTAATTAGTAAAGGTAGTATTCCTTCGGCGTGCGCCGGTATAACGGGATATTCCAGGTGGCTTTGATCCCGTAAAACTGGCTTGATAAGTTTTTCGGGTCGGGTTTCCCGGTATCGAAATCTACGGCTCTCTTACTTTGGGTCCATGCCTG
Organism: bacterium; assembly: GCA_043806735.1. Taxonomy (GTDB): domain Bacteria; phylum Bacteroidota; class Bacteroidia; order Bacteroidales; family FEN-979; genus QYOJ01. The sequence goes on from JAZDGR010000097.1 coordinate 5,137, forward strand.
GATAAATTCAAATGCCAGGCTGAAATTCAGCAACCGGCTGTTGCTGAGAAACAGATATCCCACCGAAGCAGTTAAGGCAAAGCCGCCGTTTAGCTTGTCATATCCTTTTTTGTAATCTCCCCATAGCTGGGGTGCAGTATTATCGGGATTATGGATCCGGATCTTATTCTGTAAATATCCCCCGCCCAGGATAAAGGTAAATCCGCTGTTCGGATTCGGCCCAACCCAAGGGAAAAGCTTCCCAAATAACCCGTAAAAACTGTATCCCCGTTCATACAGAATGATGTCGGCGAACCGTCCGTTGGCATCAATGATGAACCCTTCCGGGGTCGAGATCGTACCAAGCAAACTCTCCTGGTTTTTTACCGTGCTGCCGAACTGGTAATTTCCTTCCACACCGAGTAACCAGTTAGATTTGGTTTTTACCATGAAGCCACCGCCGATGCTGGAATTAGATCCGAATCGTTGAGCCAGGTCTCCACCCGGGAACTGGTAGGAATAGGTCGCATAGAACATGGCGGTGGTAATCGAAGAGTCCCTGATGCTGACTTGTCCATTCAAAAGAATAGTGATAGGGAGAAGAAGCAGTGTAAGGATACTCTTTTTCATTTTGATGTGTTTCCCTGCAAATCAGAGGCGGTAAGCAATCCCTGCTCCGACAGTAAACGTCGAAATTTTCTTTTTAATCTGAAATTCCCCTCCATGGTAGATCAAACGATAAGAGCCGGTTTCGGGGTCCTTTTCATAGGTAAAGAAATAGTAATCTTTCGTGCGGGAAGGATTCGCCCCCAGGTAGGAAAACGACAGGTTGAGGGATAAATTATCCGTCAGACGGTATCCCAGGCTTGCCAGCCCCTGGAAAGCCACACCGAAACCGTTGCCCTGGCTTTGGATTGTCTGCGGAGGAGCCAGCGAATCGGTCGT
>JAZDGR010000098.1:0-3794 GCA_043806735.1 bacterium
GCTGATATTGGTAATTACCGAGATGACCGGCGTAACGATGTTAGTTGAATCCAGCCGGCCTCCCATTCCCACTTCGAGAACCGCCATGTCGATTTTTTCCTGCCGGAAATAATCAAACGCCATGCCCACCGTCAGTTCAAAAAAACTGGGTTGGATTTGTTCAAATTCCTTCGAGTATTTATCAATGAAGTCGGTTACCTTCACCTCCGGAATCATTTCTCCGTTCACCCGGATCCGTTCCCGGAAATCTTTGAGATGAGGAGAGGTGTACAACCCGGTTTTCAGTCCTTGTTCCTGCAGGACCGACGCAAGCATGTGGGAAACGCTTCCTTTCCCGTTAGTTCCGGCCACAAGGATTGAACGGAAACGCGTTTGAGGATTCCCCAGCAGATTACACAGGGTTATGGTATTATCGAGGCTGGCTTTGTAAGCCGCTGCACCGATCCGGTGATACATTGGCAGCCGGTCGAACATCCAGACAAGGGTCTCCCGGTAGTTCATTTTATAAGAAGCAAAACCAAAGCGATCATAATACTCACTTGCCCCACCCAGAAAATGAACATCCACTTGATCATATCAGCTTTTACCTGAAACAGATCCTTCTTTGTTGCTAATTCCTCCATGTGTTCGTCAAATTTCGTTTCAATCTTCATCTCAACAAATTCGACCAATGATTTCGCTTCCTTCTCTCCGATCTTTGATTTCAAGATGTTGTACAGATCAATTGTCGTTACCGTCATAATGTTTTTTGCCATTAATCGGGTGGGGAGGCGAAAGGTTATACAAAGGTAAGCAATTTTTTTCAATTATAAATAGATCGCTCCACCCGGATGGTCACTTTTTGACCCGGTAACGGAGGCGAGGCAATTCACTTCATTTCGCCAGCGAAGAAGCCCAAGGAAAGCGAAGATCAACGCTTCTTTAAACTGGATTGTTTGGATGTCAGGGAGAATGACCTGAACAGCAGCATGGTGGCGAATTCGTTCAACCAGGTATTGATTTAAAGCTCCGCCTCCTGTAATGAGTAATTTATTTACCCGGTTTGTGCCGGTATTTCTTTGCACCTGCATGGCGATGTGTTCACAAAAGGTATGCATGAGGTCATTTACGAAGGCCGAAGGTTTTGACAGGAAGGGTTCCAGTAAGGGAGTAATATATTGATCAACCCACTCCTTCCCAAGGGATTTCGGAGCAGGATCATGGTAAAAAGGAAGCTTATTCAGCTTTTCCAGCAGCAGAGGGATCAGGCGACCGCTGCGTGCCAGTATCCCGTCGGGGTCATAAGGCCGCCCGGTGAGTGCGGCAAGCTTATTAAGTACTATATTGACCGGACAGATATCAAAAGCGATCCGCTTTCCATCCTGGTCAAAAGAGATGTTTGCGAAACCACCCAGGTTCAGGCAATAGTCGAATTCGGAAAAGAGCAGTTTGTCGCCGATGGGAACCAATGGCGCTCCTTGTCCGCCCAGTGCAACATCGGTCGACCGGAAATCACAAATGACAGGTATCCCGCTCTCCGCAGCAATGGCAGCTCCTTTTCCGATCTGGGTCGTGAGACGACTGCCTGGCTGATGGAAGACCGTATGCCCATGACTGGCGATAAAATCAGGGGTTATGTTGTATTTCTGCATGAATTCATGGGTGAGGGTTCCCATGAAATGCCCTAAATCGGCATCTGTCTGGGCGAGAAAAGCGGCGCTTTGCTTCGGGAGGGTAGCAAGCCGGGTTTGCCATTCCCCGGAGTAGGGGATGGTTTCGGCATGGATGATCTGGTATTTCCATCGGCTCCTGACTTTTTCAAACCGGCAGAAGGCGATATCCAGTCCGTCGAGCGAGGTCCCCGACATGAGGCCGATGACGGAGTGCACCTTTATTGCCATGAATTGCCATTTATTGCCATGTCTAGCCTATATCTTTTATCCTGTATCTCGTATCCCGTATCTCGTATCTCGTATCTCGTATCCTGTATCTCTAAAGACTTTCAACGATTTCTTCCAGCCTGATTCCCCGGGAGCCTTTGAGTAGGATGGCTGCGTTTTCGACCGGGTGGTTTGCAAACCATTCTTTTGCCTCGCGGCTTGTTTCAAAAGATCTCCAGACGGGGTTGTTATTTAACCGGCCGAATACCGGGCCAACCAGAAACACCTTTGACATATCCAACTCCCCTAAGAGTTCCAGTATCCGCTGATGTTCCCGATCGGTCTCCGGGCCGAGCTCCAGCATATCTCCCAGAATTACCATCTTGTTCGCCGAAAAGGCAGCATCAAAATCCTTCAGAGCCGCCGGCATGCTGTCGGGATTAGCGTTATAGGCATCGAGGATCAGCAGGTTACGTTGGGTTCTATGAACCTGGGATCGGTTATTTGCAGGAGCATAATCCTCAATGGCGGAGACGATGGTTTGGGCCGGCACCTGAAAATGATTTCCGATACAGGCTGCTGCCATGACATTCAGGGCATTGTAGCTTCCAAAGAAGCGGGTATGGACGGAATCCGTTCTGTGGTTTGGGAACGTGATATCCAGGTCAAGGGTTTCTTGTCCCGGTAATTGATAGCCTGTGAGATTTGCTCCTTGTGAGAATCCGTAAGTTTTCCGCTTCAACCCTTCCGCGTGTTCCATCAACAGAGGATCGTCGGCGTTGATAAAAACCCATCCGTTTACCTCCTTCAGGAAACGGTAGAGTTCGGTTTTGGTTTGCACGACTCCTTCAAAGTTTCCGAATCCCTCCAGGTGAGCGCGGCCAATGTTGGTGATCAATCCATGGGTTGGCCGGGCCAGATGGCAGAGGAAGTCAATCTCTCCCGGATGGTTGGCTCCCATCTCGATGGCGGCGATTTCTGTATCGGTTGTGATGGAGAGAAGGGTCAACGGAACCCCAATATGGTTATTCAGGTTCCCGGATGTGGCTATGGTCCGGTAACGTTTTGACAATACGGCATGGATCAGCTCTTTGGTGGTGGTTTTGCCGTTACTGCCGGTTATACCCAGGATGGGAATTTCCAGTTTCATCCGGTGATACAGGGCAAGCTCCTGCAAAGCAGTGAGTACATTGCCTACAAGCAGATACCGGTCGTCCTTTCGGCAGGCCGGATCCTCAATCACAACACAGGCAGCACCCAGTTCAAGGGCTTTATCTGCAAAGAGATTTCCGTCAAAGTTCGATCCTTTGAGTGCGAAAAAGATCGACTGGGGAGGGACACTCCGGCTATCGGTCGTGATGACAGGATGTTGAAGAAATATCCGGTAGAGGTTATCGATGGATTCTTTCGTTTTTATCTCGGATACTCCCCTCCGACCCGGGTCATTGCGCAGCGGAACCCAATGGCATCTGAAGCTTCACCTTCGTCGAGGAAGCGGCGAGCACTCGGGCTGAGGTAGTAGGCCGGGTCTTTCCAGGAGGCGCCTTTATATACCCTGGCACGGTCGGTAATCAGTGAAGTCACTCCATACTGGTACATGAGGTTTGTAGAGAGGCTATCGGGTTCTTTTGTCCAGTCTTCTTCAGAGAGAAGGGATTCATAATCTCCGTCGAGGTAGTTGATCACATCGGCATTGCGGTAGTTTTTCCGGTGCATGGCTTCTGCCGGGGCAACCGGACGGTATTTCATCCGTCCCAGGCTATCTTTTTCAGCCAGGAATCCCTGCTCGTCGGTAACCGGGGTCGTGAAGACGTTGCCACGGAACGGACGAAGTCCGGAAACATAATACGAATTCAGGGGACGATACACATCCAGGACCCATTCACTCACATTTCCCCCCATGTTGAAGAGGCCGTAATCGTTCGGGAAATAGGA
>JAZDGR010000099.1:0-2071 GCA_043806735.1 bacterium
AAAGTTTGCCCGCAACTCTTCCTGGAACAGTTGGGCCAGATGGTGGTACCCCTTCTCATATTCCTCGCGTGGATTCATCCAGTAAGCCGGCCGCTTATTGCCCATGGCCGACGGTTTCTTTCCGCCTGTCGATTCCATGTAAGTATAATCAAGAAACAAACCTGGGGATTTCTGATCTTCTGCCTTCAATACCAGCGCGGAAGCTCCGTCGCTGAGAAAATAGCGAAGAAAGAGCTCTTCTTTCTTTACCAGAGGCTGGTTATAATACTCCGCCACAAGTTCGGAGGAGGACATGCTTGATGAGATTACGAGCGCATTGGTGTACCGGCCGGATTCCAGCATCTCGTGGGCGATCAACAGCGCTTTATAGGCAGAGGTGCAGTTTGCATGTACGGAGAGTTCTCCGCATCGTTCGATCCCAAGCGCTTCCTGGATCCGTACCGATGCCGTCGGCATTTGGTCCTGGTGGGCGCTCCCGTAAACGATCAAATCAACATCATCAGACTGTAATCCGGCATCTGCAAGGGCTTCCCGGGCAGCTTTAACCGACATGGTCACATTGTCTTCCGTGAACTGACGGGTATCAGGATCCAGTGCAAAATGGTAATAGTCAACCTCCAGCAACTCACCCATCAGATCCCGGATACGTTTTTGCCATTTCCGGATCTTCTCGGGAGCTCCGGTCAACTCCCCGAGGTAATGGTCCACCTGACCGGGTGGAATGGCATCGCCGGGGAGAAAGGAGCCGCTGCCGACGATCTTCACGGATATACTATTTCTTTTTCTCTTCACTATTCACTTTTCTCTAGTCACTAGTCACTGGTCACCAGTCACTAATCCCTAGTCACGGTTCTCATCAGATAGACCTCCCTCATTTCTGACACATAGCTCGCCGGCAGATTTTTTGCAAATGCCAGCGCCCTGTCCACGACCTCTTTTTTCGGCCAGATCCGGTCGACAAGTCCAAGTTCAAGGGCAGTCTGAGCATCAAAGGTCCGCCCTGTCAGAATGTATTCAAGCGCCCTGGCTTTTCCGGCGAGTCTTGAAAACCGCTGGATCCCGCCAATTCCTGGGATCAGATTGAAGTTCGTTTCCGGAAGTCCGAACACCGCATCTTCCCCGCAAAACCGGAAATGACAGAAGAGGGCAAGTTCCAATGCAGATCCCAGGCATGCTCCCCGGATAGCGCTGATCACGGGAATCTGTAAGTCTTCGAAATAGCGCAACGCATCGTAGTTGGCTTCCAGGTCAAGATGAGGGTCCTGTGCCAGGATCTTCGGCAATAACTCATCCAGGTTGGCCCCGGAGGAGAAATGGCGACCTTTGCCATAGATCAATATAGCTCTTAACTCTTTCATCTGAAGGACTCGTTCCTGTAATTTCTTCATCTCCTGAAAGAAATGAACGGTCATCTGGTTTGAAGGGGGTTGGTTCAGAACCAGATGTCCAATCCCCTGATCAACCTTCCATTCGATGGTATAATATGAATAGTTCACGTAAGGAACCTTCAGGTTGTTTCGTTGAACCGACGCTGAGCCTCCTGAATAGCCAGGTTGCAAAACAACCGGGTTTCTTCCCTGATCGCTTCCTGTTCAGGCAGGATCGAGGTGTTGTGCAGGGCTTTGATCACCGACCGGATGACATCCACGCGGAGGTCCCGGGTCATTTTCTGCAGCATGTTGAATGCAAAAGAGAAGGCTTCGCTCCGCGGAACCAGGTAATCAATCAGGTTGAGTTTCAGAGCTTCTTCCGAATTCACCACATCTCCTGATAAGATCATGCTGGCGGCCTTGGCTTTCCCGATCAATGCAGGTAAACGAACCGTGCCACCCAATCCGGGCATCAGTCCATGATTGGTCTCAGGAAAAGCAAACAACGCATTTTCGGCTGCCACTCGGATGTGACAGGCGAGGGCAAACTCCAGTCCGCCGCCAAAACAGACTCCCTGAATCGCGGCGATCATCGGCAGATCAGAATCGATCAGGCATTGCAACACGGCATTTCCCGCCTGCATCTCCCGGTCAATCTCATGGCCGGAAGAGAGCATTTCAAACATCCGGTTCAGGTCTCC
>JAZDGR010000100.1:0-11334 GCA_043806735.1 bacterium
ACAAAACATCAAAGAGATCATCGACTTCGGCGATCTGCAGGTCTTCCAGGGCGCCACCACCTACCCGTGCATCTTCATCAGCGGTAAAGGTCCTGTGGAAACTGCCATCAGAGTCACCTCCATGAAAACCCTGGCCTTGGATTCCCTTGCCGGGTATGTGGATGAACACCGGGTGACGATCGACCAGGTCTCGCTCGATGATGCAGGCTGGAACCTGGGACCAGAGTCCGAACAACAGTTACTGACGAAAATCAGGGCAGCAGGAATTCCATTGGGAGAATATGTGAAAGGAAAAATATACCGGGGAGTGCTGACCGGCCTTAATGAGGCTTTTGTGATCGATGCAGCCACGCGCGACCGGCTGATCGCGGAGGATCCCCGCAGCGCCGAAGTAATCAAACCCTTCCTGACCGGGCGTGACATCAAGCGGTACCAGGCGCCAAAGAGTGATAAGTACCTGATCTTTTTTCCACGGGGCTACACGAATGAACAGCGGAATAACAAGGGCTATCCCTGGCGATGGATACAGGAGAATTACCCAGCCGTTGCAAATTACCTTGAACCATTTGAAACCAAAGCAAAGAAGCGGTACGACAAAGGAGATTACTGGTGGGAATTAAGAGCCTGCGATTACTACGCCGAATTCGAGAAGCCGAAGATTATTTACCAGGTGTTTCAAGTATCACCTTGTTTCATCTGGGACACGGAGGGCTATTTTTGCAACAATGCTATCTGGATCATTCCAACTGAGGACCAGATCCTTTTGGCAATTCTGAACTCAAAGCTAGGCTTGTATTTGATTTCCAAGAACTGCACAAAAATTCAGAACGGTTATCAACTCATTTTCAAATATCTTGAAAAGGTTCCAATAAAATCTATTGATGAAGGCAATACTTCCGAAAAACCCCTCCGCGACGCCATCATCACCAGCGTTGACCTGATCCTTCAGTTAAACAAAGATTTGCAAGCCTCCACGCTCCCCGATCAGAAGGAGCAGCTCAAAGCCCGGATTGATCACTGCGACGAAAAGATCGACAGGATGGTTTACCGGCTTTACGGGCTAACTGAGGAGGAAATTAAGATTGTTGAAAATTTCCGGTGAAAAAGGTATAACCTTTTGGGGACAAAGGCGATTAACCAGGAAAAAATATGGAAATAGCCAGCCCCAATACTATTCCGGATGAAGCGATCATCCATAAAATTTTTCTTGTTCGGGGGCAAAAAGTAATGCTTGACAAGGATTTAGCTGCCCTTTACGGGGTTGGAACAAGAGATCTGAATAAGGCAGTGAAAAGAAATCCAAAACGATTTCCGGAAGACTTTATATTTCAATTGACACAAAAAGAAGTCGAAGACTTGATGTTCCACTCTGGAACATCAAGTTGGGGAGGCCGGAGAAAACTTCTTAATGCCTTTACCGAGCAAGGAATCGCCATGTTATCACCTGATGATCAGCCATTTCACATGGCTCTCTTTCCCCTGGTTCCGGATCCGGACCATATACATGCCGGAAGACAACAACCCGGTGTCGAGCCAGATTTTCTGATCCTGTGATTCGGGACGGACCGGGGATGAAAAAATCAGCTGCCCGGCACTGCTGAATAGCGCCAGATCTACTGTTCCGGAGACAGGTTTATAAAAAACCAGCCAGGAACCTTCTGCAGTGGGATTGGGACGAATGGAAATCTCCTGTTCTGTGCCTGAGTTCTGCGGTATTCCGGCGGGTCCCAGATTCCCATCCAGAGTGATATTCTGGGCAAACACCGCGCCTTCAGGGTCGAACTGCGAATTTCTGTTCTCGCCCCAGGATACGACGTAGATATCCCCTGAAAGGTCCGACATGCGGGGATAAAACTTGGTGCCTTCGGTGGCTGCCATCAGTGCTTGATGCTGAGGCCAGGTCAGATTCCCTGCCGTGTCGATCCGCATCGCAAAAAGCTGATCGAACGTGACGGTATCGGGACCGATAATCGAATCGAATCCCCGGTCGACCAGCAGTACCATATCCCCGGAGGGTGTCTCTTTGGTACTGGTCAGATACCAGATTGTATCCATGGTAAATCCGGCAAACACTTTTCCAAGATCGCCCCATCTTAGTGATCCATCCGCTCCGATTTTTTGTCCGAGCATACCGAAGGAGTCGTAAATCCCTATCGCCCGGTATTCATCCCAGAAAACATATGTCGCCTGGGAGGCTGGTTCAAACGCTACCATCGGTTCCACCCGGTCGTATCCGGCATTAAATGGAGAGACCGCGATGCCGTTGACCGGCCATTTCAGGTTCCCGGCCGAATCGACCTGCTGGATATAAATATTGGAATAGTCGGTTTCAAACCGGTCGTCGGGCCATGCGACAATGATGCCCTGATGCTCATCCTGAACCGGGTAGAGGATGATGAATTCAGGAACTACGTAGGCAGAATCCCCATGATCACAGATCGCTACCTTGTTTGGCCACACCGGTTGGCCGTTCGCATCATAGCGCTGCGCATAGATATAGGTGTACCATTCACGTCCCAACCCTGTTCCTTTTTCGAATTTGCGCTGCCATACCAGGATGAACTCATCGTCTCCCACTGGGAGTAAGTTGGGAAAAATGCTGGTGCTATCCCCGTCGGTTACCGAGATGGGTTCAGTCCAGAGAGGGACGCCCTCCGGGGAGAGTTTCTGGATCCGGATGAAAAATTTATCCCCGAAAATATCCGGCCGATCCCCGTTCCAGGCAACCAGTACATTATGATCATTGGTGAGGGCAATTACCGGAGAGTGCGAATCATAGTCGCCCATATTGACCTGAATGCCATTGGTGTCCCAAACTGCATGCTTGTCGGGGGCAATGGAATAGACAGAGACGTGGCTGAATCCGGTCCCACCGCGGAGGTCCTCCATCGCGAGGATGGCATTTCCTGTATTATCCACTTTCAGCGAGTAATCAGACAGCCAGGTGTCGCAGGGTTGATCACTGACCTGAATTCCATCGGTTCCCCATAAAAGATAACCGTTCGCATCCACCTGCTGAAGCCAGAGGTGATAATTGTCGTTTTTATCGTACAGTTGCTGCCAGTTTGAGATGTAGAACGTTCCCTGGGGAGAGGCGATGATTTTCGGAAATGTACGATCGAGACCGGTTCCGGCAACCATCGTGTTGACTGAAGGATCGCTGCTCCATTGGGAAAGAGCGCCCATAGGGATTCCCAATGCAAGGCAGAGAAATAACCGGAATTTCATAGGAAACAGGTTTAGGATTAATACGCGTCTAAAGGTACTCTATATTCCGGGATCATGCAAGCATCATGCAAGAAAAATTTTCTGTATTTTTACAGCATCTTCTGTAATCACGCCCGGCTTGAGACAAATCGTTTTCATCGTTGTACTGATCCTGATTTCCGGCGCTATAAATGCCCAGGTTGATAAGGAGTTTTGGTTTGTGGGGCCGGAATTGGCCGAAGGCCATGGAGATCGTCCCATTTACATTCGCATCTCTACTATGGAGGATACGGCCAACATCATTTTGCGCATGCCGGCAAACCTCTCATTTACTCCGATTACTCAACAGATCAACCCAAACACCACATTCAGTATCAATCTGACTCCCTGGATTGATATCATTGAGAACAAGCCCGCCAACCAGATACTGAACAATGGCCTTCTCCTGACATCTGACAAGGTCGTTACAGCCTATTATGAATGCGCACATCCCAACAATCCGGGGATATTTTCAATGAAAGGGAAAAATGCCAAAGGAACCGATTTCTATATTGTTTCGCAAAACGATTACTATAATCAGGTTGGCCAGGAATCGTTTGACATCGTAGCGACAGAAGACAATACCACCGTCACCATTATCCCTTCTGACGATATTGTAGGCCATAACGCAGGGATACCCTTTACAGTGACCCTGAATAAAGGCCAGACCTATTCTGCCCGGGCTCTCTATACCACCGCTCCCCGCACCCTTTCAGGCTCCAAGATCACAGCAGACAAACCCATTGCGATCTCCTGGCAGGATGATTCAATCCGTCAGGGCAGTGCGTATGATGTCATCTGTGATCAGATCATTCCGAACAACATCCTGGGATTGGAATATATTGCCATCCGGGGATATGCCAATACCAATGAGCGGATCTATGTTTGTGGAACCAAAAATAACACGTTGATCTGGATCGATGGGAATCCCACTCCGGTAGCTACCATACAGGCAGGTGAACTTTTCAAATACCAATTGCCCGGGGGCAATAATACAGCCTACCTCGAATCTTCGGAGCCTGTTCATGTGTTGCATCTTTCCGGTTATAACAACGAATTTGGTGGCTCCATCCTGCCCCAGGATTCCTGCACCGGGTCTTCCCAGATTGGTTTCAACCGTACCAATAACAATACATTCGCGTTATTGATTCTTACCCGGAGTGGCAATGAGGGCAGTTTTCTCGTTAACGGATCGGCTGCCATCATAACCGCAACTGATTTTTCGTTGGTGCCCGGAACCGGCAATGCATGGGTTTATGCACGAAAACAGTTAACAACTGCACAGGTTCCGGTCGGGCCCAACCTGATCCAGAATACGATGGGAAAGTTTCACCTGGGGATCCTGCATCAAACCGGAGCAAGCGCTGAATATGGGTATTTCAGTGATTTCAGCAGCCTTTATCTGGGCGCCGATGCGAATATCTGTCCGAATGACAGCATGATCCTCGATGGAGGAGCTAACATGACAACTTATATCTGGCAGAGACTGGTCGGTGGAACCTGGATACAAGTTGGCGCCAATCGTTTCTACACAGTGCATGATAGTGGGTATTATGCATGCAACGTCAATGGGAACTTCTGTACCCTGATGGACACGATCCATATAGGCTTTTATCCCGGTGCCACTGTTACTCTGGGACCGGATACATCTATCTGCATCGGCACCTCCATCACCTTCGATCCCGGTTTATTCGTTTATTATCTGTGGAACACAGGATATACAGGCCGGCAACTGACTGCGGATACCGGTGGAGTCTATTGGGTGGGAGTGGTAAATAACAACAATTGTATTGGGTATGACACGATCCTCCTTTCCATTGATTCACTGCCTTTGGCCAACCAAGCTATCCTGGGCCCGGATACGGTATGTCAGGGACAAGCTGGTGTCATTTATTCTGTGGACAGTCTTCGGTTTGCAACCTCTTATAGCTGGACTCTTCCCCCGGGAGCAAACGGGAGTAGTGATTCCTCGGAAATAGTCCTTGATTTTGCCCATACCGCCACCTCCGGGCAACTCAAAGTCAGGGGGCTGAACGAATGCGGAGATGGTCCGGACACTTCGTTTGTGATCAATGTAAAACTTCTTCCTCTTGCGTCAGGAGGGATTACCGGGCCCGATACCGTTTGCCAGACCGAGACAGGTGTTATGTTTACTGCCCAAACCATTCCAAATGCCCTTTCCTATACCTGGATACTACCCCCGGGAGCAAGTCTGATCAGCGGTGCCGGAACCAATAGTATCCAGGTAAGCTTTAGTTCGACAGCCTCTTCCGGTTCGATCCTGGTGTTTGGAGAAAATACATGCGGATATGGCGACACCACGGTTTTTCCGCTTGTGGTTAAGTCCCTGCCAGCAACTGCCGGAAGTATCACCGGAACCACTCCCGTTTGCCAGTACCAGTCGGGGGTTACCTATTCCATCACACCGGTCCAGTATGCAACTTCATACATTTGGTCCTATTCCGGGAACGGCGCGACTATTTTCAATAACGGCTCTTCGGCTTCCATTGGTTTCTCCACTACGGCAACCGGGGGAATCCTGACGGTTAAAGGGCAGAACGCCTGCGGCTTCGGCCCCGTGTCGCCCGGTTTTACTATTCAGGTAAATCCCAAACCCGATGTAAGCCTGCAGATCTGCCAGACCATCACTTCCCGTAATGCTCAGCCATTTGTCCTTAAAGGAGGTGTCCCGCTGGGAGGGAACTATTCCGGTACCGGCGTTTCGGGAGGATGGTTTACTCCTTCTACGGTGCCACTGTTCATGGATTCGGTGACGGTGACTTACAGTTACACCAACCTGTACAATTGCCCCTATTTTGCTACTCAAAAAATTGTCGTTTTATCCGCTCCGGTCTTTACCTGCGGAGATTCCCTGACCGACATCCGCGATCACCGGAAATACCCGACAGTCGCAATCGGTTCCCAGTGCTGGATGGCTGCCAACCTGAATTACGGGACGATGATCTTGTCATCATTGCATCAACGGGATAATTGCATCCCTGAAAAATACTGTTACAACGATCTGACTGCCAACTGCCAACTGCACACTGCCTACTATCAATGGGATGAAGTGATGCAGTACGCCGAAACCCCCGGACTGCAAGGCCTTTGTCCGCCCGGATGGCATATCCCGACCGAAGGGGAATGGAACACCTTATTTACCTTTTACATTTCCAACGGATTTGCTGGAAGTCCGCTGAAAAGCAGCGGCTATTCAGGCTTTCACGCCCTCCTCTCCGGAATCCGGTTCCACAACAGCATCTGGAAATTCCCCTCGTCGGATCCCGTCCTGCGATCCATCCTCTACTGGTCTTCTACCGTACACGGTCCCTATAAAGCTTGGGCGCACGGCATGAACGAAGTGGCTGCCGATATCGAATACACGCCGAGCGTGTCGTTTTATCCGGCCTTGCGGTCAAATGGGTTTGCGGTGAGGTGCATGAAAGACTGAGCATCAATTTTCTAAAATATCTAGTTTTTTTAGATTTTTCTATGTACTTTTAAACCGTGAAATCTAGCGGATTATATTTGCTTGCTTTAGCTTTGGTACTTTCAGGGAATCCCGCCCGGGGACAAACGCAGTCCAACTGTCCAAATTCGGATTTCGACCTGGGTGATTTCACGAACTGGCAGGGGTATTACGGAACTTTCTGGAATCCGGCCCAGGATACTGGATTTGTGACCTTCCCCCCTCCCTTCGAAAGACACCTGATCATTCCGGCTCCCGGATATTACGATCCGAATACCGGAGACCTGCTTCTCACGGTTTATCCCGGCGAAGAGTTTTCAGCCAGGCTGGGGAATGATAATAACGGGGCCGAAGGGGAAGAACTTGTTTATGATATCACGGTTTCCAGCCAGTCCTATTTATTCATGTACCGGTATGCCGTCGTTTTGGAAGATCCCTCTCATATACCTGCCAATCAGCCCAGTTTCACCATTGAAATCCGGGATTCGGTTGGTACAGTTCTCGATTCCACCTGTGGTTATTATTATGTTTATGCCCAACCCGGACTTCCGGGATGGAATACCCATACGCCCCATACAGGAAATCCTGTCCATTGGCGCGATTGGACTACTGTAGGCATGAATCTGACCCCCTATACGGGTCAAACCGTTTCCGTGGTCTTTATTACGCGCGATTGTTCCCAGGGCGGCCATTACGGATATGCCTACCTGTCGGCTTATTGCAGCGCTCTGCAAATGCAGGTGAGCCTGTGCCAGGATGATACGGTCGCCATCCTGACCGCCCCGCCGGGTTTCACCTATTTATGGAGTACCGGCGATTCGTCCAATACGATTATGATTCCAAATCCGGTGACAGGAACTGTTTACTATTGCATCATCACCTCTTACAACGGATGCCAGGATACCATTTATCAGACATTGTCCTACACGATCGTCGATGCAGGTTTCACCGTAATTCCGGCATGTGCTTCACACCCATGCACCTTTACCGATACCAGTACTGTCAGCCAGAACGCCATTGTCAGCCGAAAGTGGTTTTTCGATGACGGAAGTCTGCCCGTGATCACCCCGAATGCTACCATTACACACACCTTTTCCACTCCGGGGAGTTATCATGTAAAACTGGAGGCCTATTCCACCGAGGGATGCATGGATTCGGTCAGAAAGACCGTGGTGATCGATTCACTGCCTCACCTCACCAATAATCCGTTAATGACACAAATCTGCGACAGCGCCAACACAAACATCACACTTACCAGCGATGTCACCGGGACCCAGTTCACCTGGACGGCTGCTTCCACTTCCCCGTATCTTGCCGGATATGCAAACCAGACAACTCCTACGACTTTTTTGTCGCAAACCCTGACCAATTCAGGCAGCAGTATCGACAGTGTGACCTATACGATCCTTCCCATCAACGGAACCTGTACAGGAGACGATACGGTCTACTTCGTGCGGGTGGTTCCGGAACCGGATCTGACCAACCCAATCCTGATAAAAAGCATCTGCGACAGTACGAGCACAGATCTTGTTCTTACTTCCAGCCAAGACAGCACTGTCTTTACCTGGACCTGTACGCAAACTTCCGGAAACATTTCCGGATGGAGCGCCAATCCGGGTCCCGGAACTACTTCGATTGACCAGATCCTTGGCCTGAGCGTATATGTTCCCGATTCGGTCATCTACCATATCACTCCCCAGGCCAATGGTTGCTTGGGATCCGTCTATAATTACAAAGTCATCGTCAATCCTATCCCGTTGGTGACCGTCCAGCCGATGTTCGCCTCCATCTGTTCCGAAGAGACCACTAATATCCAACTGACCGCCACCTGCGAGGGAACCACCTTCACCTGGACTTCCGCGCAGGGCGTCGGGAACGTCACCGGAAATACCGGCGGGAACACCGACCTCATAACGGATCAGCTTTTTAACCTGCTGAACACTGCCGGCAGCATCCTCTACACCATCACTCCCGCCACCAGCAGTTGCACCGGAAACGATACCGTTTTCACCATGTGGGTAAAGCCCTTGCCGCATCTGACAAACCAGCCCAAAGGCGATTCCATCTGCAACAACACCGGGCCCAATGTCACACTGACCTCGGATGTCACGAATACGTGGTTTACCTGGACCGCGACGGGTTCCTCGCCGCTCGTTACCGGTTTCTCGGATAATCCGGTGCCAACGACGTTATTGAATCAGACATTGACAAATTCGGGGTATGTGTATGAATGGGCGACCTACCAGATCACCCCGACGGCCGCGGGATGCGACGGCCCCGATTCTAGCTATGTGGTCACCGTTTACCCGGTCCCCGATCTCTCCAACAATCCACCCGATACAGCGATTTGTTCGGGGCAATCCACCGGGGTGACACTGACGTCGCATGTGGCGGGGACGTTGTTTACCTGGACGGCTACCGGTTCCTCGTTGCAGGTTTCCGGTTACTCGGATAACGCGATCCCCACCACCACCCTGAATCAGACCCTGACCAATTCCGGAAATGCTATTGAATGGGTGACCTACCAGGTCGCCTCGACGGCCAACGGTTGTCCGGGTACCCCGAACCAGGTGGTAGTGACCGTGAACCCGCTTCCGGTGGCATCCTTTGCCGTTTGTTTCGATACTCTGACCACCACCCAGGCTCAACCGTTTACCCTCAAAGGAGCGGTACCTCCCGGCGGAACCTTCACCGGTGCAGGAGTGACCGGTTCGGTATTCTATCCTGCCCTGGCGGGAGCCGGGGTCCATCACATCCGGTACACCTATACCAACAACTTCGGATGCCTTGATTCGGCCTTCCTTACCATTCACATCACAAATCCCACATCCCATATCTGTGGGGACAGCGTTACTGACATCCGCGACAACCGGAAATACCCCACCGTATCCATCGGCTCCCAGTGCTGGATGGCCGCCAACCTGAATTTCGGGAGCTCCATCGCCGCTTCCCAATTGCAGCGCGACAACTGCATCAACGAAAAATACTGTTTCAATGACAACCCGGTCAATTGCACCTCCTTTGGCGGGCTCTACCAGTGGGATGAAGTGATGCAGTACGCTGAAATCACCGGACTGCAAGGCTTTTGTCCGCCCGGATGGCACATCCCCACCGAAACTGATTGGAATATCCTTTTTAGTGTTTATATCTCCAACGGCTTTGCCGGAAACGCCGTGAAATCCAGCGGGTATTCGGGATTCAACGCGTTCTTGTCGGGCATCCGGTTTCATACCAACGTGTGGAGGTACCCCATCAATGATCCCGTGTTGAGATCGATCCTCTACTGGTCATCCACCCTCCGTGGAACAACCAAAGCCTGGGCGCACGGCATGAACGAAGTCGCTGCCGATATTGAATACACCCCGAGCGTGTCGTTCTATCCGGCTTTGAGGAGCAACGGTTTCGCGGTGAGGTGTTTGAAAGACTAGCCCCTAAACCCCCTAAAAGGGGCTTACTCCTCCTTTCAGGAGGGTAATTTTGTTTTGCGGGAATAAGTCCCCTTCAGGGGATTTAGGGGTACTCGCGAAGCGAAATAAGTCCCTTTTAGGGGATTTAGGGGCATCCATGCAACCTTTTGTATACTTTTGTGTATTAGTTTACAAGGGTGCACAAGGATGGGAAAAACTTTTTCTCGTTTTATTTATTTTTTCTTTCTTCTTTTCTTGATCTTCACAGCGAAGTCATTTGCTGAGGGGACGAAAGAATTAATGCCCGACAGCGCCAATACACAAAACGCCTTTATTCTGATTGCCAACGGGTTCGTTGGTGGAAACCAGCGTGATCCATTTGCATTGTATAACGGCAATGCCGACTACCGGTTGTTCATTCATATCTCCGACCATGTAAAAGAAAAGATCTACTACGGATTGGGCGCTGTATCCGGAGGGGGGAATGCTGTCACCTGGCGGATTCATAAACCTGATGGAACACAAGTCTGGAGCGGAACAACCCCTACTGCAGTCGGACAGCAGGGATTTATCCGGTATTACAGCCAGGCCTACGCCGGACCTACCAAGCTCGACCCGACCAAAGGCTATCCTGCCCTGATTTACGATCCGGCGGAGAATGGGGATTTTTTCATGACCTTCCAGGTCTCAAATGGGAATTCGAGATCTTATCAAAAGTTTGATGTCTCGGTGATCGATACCGTGGCTGCTGCTTATAAAAAGGGCCGTGTTTTTTCAAAAGCCTGGCAACTAAATACAAACGATCCGGATATCCATGGATTTTTTGGGAAATTATTTGTCTATTCCCAGGATAGTATCGTCACGAAATTCGATCCGAACGGGTTTGACGGGCGATGGTTTACAGTCTCATGCAACAATTCGGGCTGTTATCCGGTGGGCCCCACCATGCCTCCGACGGAGGCACGGAAATCAACGGAAGGCTGGCACAACTATCCGCAGTATAAGATTTTCCTGAATGATCCGGATACGATCACTTATCCGAGCGGAATCATCGGACAGGTGGTGATCCCTCCGCCTCCGGCATCCATCGTTGTAGTCACACCACATTGCGATAGCGGGAGTATGGATTTTACCTTTCAGGTTACCTCCTCAGGTACGGTGACCATCGAGTTACTACTGAATACGTTGCCGGGCGGGTACACCAACCGGCAA
>JAZDGR010000101.1:0-16507 GCA_043806735.1 bacterium
TGTACCCTGTGATATGCCATATTTGAATAAAGAACTGATTGAAAAACAAATTGAATTTTATAACAAATCTGATTGTGATGTCTTGATACCCAGAATAGGTTCATTTATTGAACCACTTCATTCTATATATAAAAAAACAATTTATACTATACTTCAGTCATTTATAAACGAAACACGGGATTATTCTATCAGGAGTTTTTTGAAATTAATCAATGTTCAATATATGGAAATTGAAGACAATAAAGTAAACAGACAGGCTTTTACAAATATAAATACACAGGAAGATTTTGAAGGAATACTCACTTAAATAGGCTGAATTTTATTACTTTCGTGGATTCATTAATCTTTTAAAATAATTAATTATGGAAGATTTAAGTTCTGGTAAAATCGGTGCTTTACTGCAAGGGAAATCAGCGATTGTAACAGGTGGAAGCATCGGAATAGGTGCTGCCATCGCCCTGAAGCTTGCCGAATATGGTGCTAATGTCGCTATCAATTACCGAAAACATAAGGAGGAAGCTGAAGCGATAATCAATAAAATTAACAGCCTTGGAAGCAAAGGTTTGCTTGTTCAGGCTGACATTTCAAATTTTGAAGACGCCGGCAAAATGGTAAATGCCGTCATTGCTGAATTCGGAGGTATTGATATTCTCGTCAATAATGCCGGCATCAATTGGGATGGAGTGATCTGGAAAATGACCGAAGAGCAGTGGGATAGTGTACTAAATATTAATCTGAAAGGATATTTTAACTACATACGCGCCGTAGCTCCTATTTTTCGTGAACAGCAATCGGGAAAGATCATCAACGTCACTTCCATCAACGGCCTCCGGGGGAAATTCGGCCAGTCGAACTATTCCGCCTCCAAAGCAGGGATAATCGGACTGACCAAATCGGTTGCCAGGGAGCTGGGGAAGTATGGAGTCAACGTGAATGCTGTCGCCCCGGGTCTCATTGAAACCGACATGATGAAGAACGCAGATGAAAGCGTACGTACGGCTGCTCTGGAAGATATCGTCCTGAAACGGATCGGTCAGCCCGAAGATGTTGCTAATATGGTGACATTTTTATGTACTGACCTGGCCCGTCATATCACAGGTGAAGTGATCAAAGTGGATGGCGGACAATACATTTAAACAACGGACCCCACCCCTGCACCCCTCCCCTTCAAGGGGAGGGGACGGGGGAGAGGTCATAATAATTAAAATTATGGAACTGCAAGACATTGTGATTATCTCAGCCTGCCGCACAGCCATGGGCAGGTTTGGAGGTTCATTGAAAGATATTCCGTCTTATGATCTCGGAGCCGTCGTGGTGAAGGAATCCCTCCGGCGCGCTTCGCTCACGGGCGAACAGGTGGATGATGTGATCCTGGGAAGCTGCCGCCAGGCAGGGAATGGTCCAAATCCGGCAAGAACTGCTTCGGTACGAGGTGGAGTATCCGCATCCGTCCCGGTCATCACCTTGAATATGGCCTGTCCCTCGGGGATGCGGGCGGTAGCTTTAGCGGCGCAATCCATCCGGCTTGGAGAGGCGGAGATCGTTGTGGCCGGCGGATTCGACAGCATGAGCTCCATCCCCTACTTGCTGAAAGGAGCCCGCTGGGAAGGATTCAAGATGGGCAATAAGACACTGGAGGACGGCTGGAGCGATAGCATTGATCCTCTTATTAAACAGGGCATGGGGGAAACAGCAGAGAATCTTTATGATAAATATAAAATCCCAAGGGAAGAGCAGGATCAATTTGCCGTCGGAAGCCACCTGAAGGCCGCTGCCGCTCAGAAGAACGGGTGGTTTACAGAGGAGATCGTTCCAGTAGAAGTGCCGGCAGGCGGACCCAAAATGCCGGCTACCCAGTTCGACAAAGACGAGACAATCCGGTACGAGGTCAACCTGGAGAAAATGGCTGCCATCAAACCAGCCTTCCGCAAGGAGGGGACCGTCACCGCAGGCAATGCTTGCGGGTTGAGTGATGGCGCTGCTGCTCTCATTGTCACCAGCCGCCGGAAGGCCGGGGAGCTGGGTGTGAAACCGTTGTTCTCCATTGTTTCCTATGCACAGGTAGCCGTCGAGGCCTCCACCATGGGTGAAGGTCCTGCCTATTCTATCCCCGCTGCCCTGAAAAAAGCCGGGATGACCCTGGCCGACATGGATATCATAGAGGTGAACGAAGCTTTTGCCATCCAGATCTTGGCCAATGAGAAAGTGCTGAAGTGGGATCCCTCGAAACTGAATGTCCATGGTGGGGCCATCGCGCTTGGTCACCCGACAGGCATCAGCGGAGCCCGTATCCTGGTCACCGGTTACTATGCACTCAAACGTTTGGGGAAAACCTACTGTGTAGCTGGAATCTGCGGGGGCGGAGGGGTTACAGCCGCCATGGTCATCCGCCGCGAATCGTGATCGTTTTAAGGGATTGAAATCCCAAGTTACGATTATACCCTAAGGGCGGAAACAATTTGGTCAGCTCGATTATTCCTGATTTTTTCAGATTTCCGATTGCGAATATTCATCCTGATGAACGTGGTGATGAGGGCTCTATCAATAAAAAGCCAGCGCAAGATCACGGTAATGTTTCTTCTCAGGTTAAAAAAAGAGTCCATGATTTCTTTTCTTGCTTTCATAATTTCTTCGTGGGTATAATGCAGAAATTGAATGGAGGGTACATCCTTGCGCACCTGATCCCAGTTCCTGTTTGCCCTGCCTTCCTGCTCGAGGTTTTTAAACAGGGGTGTTCCCGGCCAGGCTGTCATGTAAAAAACCCTGATAAAATCGGCTTTAATGTCTTTGATATCCTTAATCAGCGACTTGTGGTAACCATTATGATGCGAATCCATTCCCAGGATACAGGAGGCGACCACAGAAATCTTGTGCCTGTGAATATTTTTTATGGCATCCTTATAGTTTACACCCAGATTTTGATTTTTATTCACCTCCTTTAATCCTTCCCTGGAAAATGATTCAAACCCTATAAAAACAGACCGACAGCCCGCCCTGTACATCAATGCCATCAATTCCGGTTCATTTGCCAGCCCCACTGTGGTTTGGCAACCCCAATAAAACTTGAATTTTTTGCGTATCATTAATTCCATTAAGATCTTTCGATCCTCAATGTTCTCGCTGGAATATCCAATGAAATTTTCATCGACAAAAATAATGGCAAACTTGTCCCTGAGGGTTTCCATATCTTCCAGAACAGTACCATGAGGGATCGTCCGGTACCTCTTTTCCTCAAAAACGGTGAGATAACAGAATGAGCAACTATACGGGCATCCCCGAGAGGAAAGCACCGATTGGTAACCATAGTTGGGATGAATGGTTTTTCGGTTGGGGATCCCCAGGGTTTCAAGGCAAACATCCATGGGGCCATAATATGTTTGTTGCAGGCGGCCTTTTTCAAAATCACTTAAAAATTGCCTCCATGGGCCTTCCCCTTCACCAATGACCACCGAATCAAAATGTTTCAGCGCTTCTTCCGGTAAAGCTGAAACATGGGCACCCCCGATCACACACGTAATCCCTCTTTTCCTGAGTTTATCTCCGATCTCGTAAGCCCGGGAGATCCCGGGGGTAATGGCTGATATTGCCACCAGATCGGCGCGGATGGTGCCGGGATCCATAGACTCGCCAACATATTCATCATAAGTGATTATATCGTAATAGGTAGGCGTGTGACTGGCAAGATAACCAAGTGCTAGCGGGCTGAAAAGTAATTCAGTTCCTCTGTTTTCCTTTTCCCTGGACGGATAACACATTGTGAGTTTTATCATGCCTTTTTGTTATTGCGTTTGATACCTATTTTCAGATAAAAATAATAAAAAATTGTACCTGAACACATTTTCTTTTAAACGGATGTAACCACGGCCATGGTCATCCGGCGGGAATCGCGATCATGTCGCCAATTGCAAACTGCAAACTGCCTGCTGTCTTCCGTGGAGTATACCGGAGTCGAACCGGTGACCTCTACAATGCGAATGTAGCGCTCTAGCCATCTGAGCTAATACCCCTTCCCTGCAAAATTACATTTTTGGAATTGCATTCGCTTTTCCGAACGAAGGTTTTTTTACTTTTGACGATCTAAACAAACGAAGATGTCCGAAAATAACGGTTTTGACAACGAAAAGTACCTCAAAAAGCCTCTTTATCACCTGATCCGGGAATAGGATCTTTCCTGAAAATCACCGGAAGCAAAGGAAGAATTGACAGGTTCAACAGAGCAAAAAGGACGAATGTCCACCTGTATCCCACTACATCACTGAGAAATCCGCCACAGGCAAGTCCGATGCCGGAACCGATGTTGGAGACAGCCATCAGGATTGCAAACATGGAAGCCGCGATTCGCATGTCGGTTTTGCTCATGGAAGTAGCAAAGAACACGGTTTCGAAGTATCCGTAAGAGAGTCCGAAAAGAAACACCAGCGGCCAGGCAAGGAGCGGGTTCATGATCAGGGCAATACAAAAGACGCTGACAAGAGAAATAAATATGGCTCCTTTGACTGATCGCTTATGCCCGATCCTGTCGGTCAACCTGCCACCGGTCAACCCTCCTCCTATAACTCCCAGTCCCCATACTGCCGCATAAAATCCGGCCATCATATAGGAAATTCCATAGGTTTCCTGTAAGAACGGGTTGACGAGCTGGTTGGCTCCGCTGGCGATGATGAATCCAAGAACCCCAAGCAGCCCGAGCGCCATGATGGGTTTATTTGCAAAAGCACGGAATGCGCTCCAGTTAAAGGTTCGATCGGGCGGCCTGGATGGCTCCCGCAGGATCAGTACCAGTGGGATCGGGAGGACGGTCATCACCGCCAACGAAACGAAAACGGCATTCCAGTTGGTTAATTCAGACAGAACTCCCACGGTCGCTGAAATGATGACAATTCCCAACGCACGTCCGGCCACCATGATCCCCTGAACAGTCCCTTCCTCTTCGGGAGGAGTCGTATCTAGCGCCAATCCGTCGGTGCAGGTGTCGTAAAGCGCCATCCCGGTCAGCGAAAAGAAAGCGACCGCCGTAAGAAGAGCAAACGAGTTCGCAGGATTGATGGCCGAAAACGCCAGTTGGCCTGCTGCCTGGATCAACAGGCCGATGATGATGTATGGCCTCCGGTACCCCAACCCAAAAAGATTGACTTTATCGCTCAGCATCCCCAGGAATACCTTCAGGATAAGCGGCAACAGGGCAATGGCGGAAAAAATTCCAACCTGGCTCATCGGAATATCGAACGAGCGGAGGTAGATTGCATTCAGCGCCGTAAAATAACCCAGAATAGAGCCCTGCGCAAAATAGAGCATGGAAAATGTGGTATACCGGAGCGATTTTTTCATGAGCCCATGGTTTGTTTCTGAACCCTTATTTTCCCTTTCCCCGGGATGCACGTTCCAATTAGGGAGGTTGATTTGATGCCGGATTTTCGGAGTCTATTCACCAGACTTTCCGCTTCAGATCGAGGCAATCCGATGAGCAAACCGCCGGAAGTCTGCGCATCGCAAAGGATCAGTTTCTCAGATTCAGATAGGGGATCAACCCAGGTTACGGCCGGATTAACAAACTCCAGGTTATTGCGGGTCGCTCCCGGAATTAGTCCGGCAGCCAGGTATTCCCAAACATGTTCAAAGACCGGTATTGCCGTGGCATCAATTTCCACATCGATTGGATCGTCGCCGATCATTTCTTTCAAATGGCCCAGCAACCCGAATCCTGTCACATCGGTACAGGCATGCACGGTAAACCGGATCATCTTTTCCGCTGCCGTTCGATTCAGCGACGCCATGGAGTTATAGATCTCTTCTTTTTCAGCAGCAGACAGAAATCCCCTTTTCAGGGCCAGGGATAGAATGCCCGTGCCAAGTGGCTTGGTGAGTACAAGGGCATCCCCGGGTTGCAACCCCCGGTTGCGGATCACTTTTCCGGGATGTACCGAACCTGTTACGGTTAGTCCGAACAAGGGCTCTGTCGTCTCAATGGAATGTCCGCCCAGGATCTGAATCCCTGCTTCGGCCGCCTTATCGGAAGCCCCTTTCAGAATCACTTCCAGCGTTTCCAGAGGCAACCGGCTTTCGGGGAAACCTACAATATTCAGTGCATAAAGCGGTTCTCCTCCCATCGCATAGATATCGCTGATCGCGTTGGCCGCCGCAATCGCCCCATAATAGTAAGGATCGTCGACTACCGGAGGAATGACATCCACCGTTTGAACCAATGCCAGATGGGGATTGACCTGAAAAACCGAAGCGTCGTCGGAAGTTTCCGGACCCACTATAACCCGCGGATCCCGGATGGGTGGCAGCTTTTTCAGGATCTTCTCCAGGGTCTGGGGGCGTATCTTACAGCTGCAGCCCAGCGCGCGAGTATACTCAGTGAGTCGGATACCGGATGCAGGTGACTGGTGACTAGTGACTGGTGACTGGTGATCTCTGTATGCCTTCACAATGATGGGAATCGCTTTTTCGATCTCTTCTTCAGTCGTCATTCTTCCTACCGAAAAGCGAATTGTTCCCATAGCATACTCCATGGGGACGTGCATAGCGGCAAGGACTCCCGATATATTCTTTTCCCCGGCATGACAGGCTGCCCCTGCTGAAGCGGCAATTTCGGGCATGGCATTCAGCAACAGGTTCGCCTCAACCCCCGGAAAACCCAGACTCAGGGTATTTGGCAGTCGCAATTCGGGATGCCCGTTCAGCCGAACTTCAGGGATTGCCTGTCGGATACCTTCAAAAAGTTTATCGCAAAGAAATTGGAGTTGTAACTGGTGACAGGTGACTGGTGACTGGTGACTGGTGACTGCCAACTGCCAACTGCCAACTGCCAACTGCCAATTACAGGCTAGCTCCGCCGCTTTCCCAAATCCGACAATTTCGATCACATTCTCTGTTCCCGCTCTTCTGCCGGCTTCCTGGGATGCGCCATGGATCAGTTTCTCCAGTGAGACACCCCTGCGGATATAAAGCGCTCCCACCCCTTTCGGAGCATACATTTTATGCCCTGCAACAGATAACAGGTCCACACCCAACTCCCTGACATCGACGGGAATTTTTCCCACGCTCTGCGCTGCATCGGTATGAAAAAGAATTCCGTTTTCCTTCGCGATCCGGCCAATTTCGGAAACCGGCTGAATGGACCCGGTTTCGTTATTGGCATGCATGATGGTGATGAGGATGGTATCGGGACGTATTGCCCACCTTACCTCCTCAGGGTTGACCAACCCGAAGCCATCGACCCTTATCCAGGTAATTTCAAACCCCAACGTTTGAAGATGCCTGCAAACCTCTGTTACTGCAGGGTGTTCAATCGCAGAGGTGAGGATGTGCTTTCCCCTCGATTGATTTGCCAATGCCGCACCCTTGATGGCAAAGTTGTTCGATTCCGTCCCTCCGCTGGTAAATACAATCTCATCGGGTGCGCAATGTAACAGCGCGGCTATTCGTCTGCGCGCTTCCATCACCGCTTGACCGGCAATGCGGCCAAATGTATGAATGCTGGAGGGATTCCCGAAACCGCACCCCAGGAAAGGCATCATCTCCGCCGAAACCAATGGATCCAGCGGAGTGGTTGCATTATAATCCAGGTAAATGGGATCCATTCTTCAGGTGCTTTTGAACAAACCGGATCAAACCGGCTGCTATCACAGCCGGGTCAAATCTTTTAACCGGGAAGGAATACCGGGGTTGCCCATCCCGTCTGCCGATGGCAAATGCATACGCTTTGTCATAATAGATGAGCACATTTTCAGCCACATCGGCGTATTTTTTCTCCCGGATGGCAACAAGGGCCTCCCTGGCCCGGGGTCTCCCGAGCCGTTCCTCAATCTTCATAACAGCTTCGCTGAGCAATGTGTCATCAAAGCTGGCATATTCCTTAACCAGGCGTTTAACACGGATCTCTTTCGCTACCTCCAGGATGACCATGGGGCTTTGCTGGATCTTCCGGATTACCGGATCCGGCATCGTAACTTTCCCGATCATCCGGCTTTCATCTTCCAGCCAGACAAACCGGGAATGGTCCAGCTTTCTCCAAAGATGAAACAGGGCATTTTCAAATTGGTCATTCGTCGGCTGATCAGGCAAACCGATTCCCCCGAAAGCGGATCCCTTGTGGGATGCCAGCCCTTCCAGGTCGATCACCTGCTCCCCCAATTGCTCCAGGTGGGATAAAATCTCCGTCTTTCCACTGCCTGTATATCCACCAAGGATTACGATGCGGGACTCCCTGTCCAGTTGATGCCTGATCCAGGTGCGGTAGGCTTTGTATCCGCCTCTTAGCACACGTACCCTATAACCTGCCTGTTCAAACAACATGCCCATGTTGCTGCTTCGCATACCTCCTCTCCAGCAGTAGACAAGAATGGTATTGCCGGGTATTTTCTCGCTCAGGGATTTCAGCAGGTATTTCGTCTTCGGAAGAATGATATCCAGTCCCCGGAGAATGGCTTGTTCACGACCCTGTCGCGTATACAAAGTGCCTATTTCTGCCCGCTCCCGGTTATCGAAAAGAGGAATGTTAAGAGCCCCGGGCAGATGCCCCTGGAGAAATTCTGCAGGAGATCGTACATCAACAACCTGCGTTTCATCAGTCAGCGCTAGGGAATCAGACACATTAACTACGAGAGGCATATCGAGTGAATCAAAATCAGCGCAAATTTATCGAAATAATTTCGCTATTTCGTTGCTCGGTTTTCGTTCTTCGCTTTTCGCTTCTCGCTACTCACCAGTTCACCAGCTATTTTTCGTACCTTTGCCGCAGATTTGAATCCGCCCTATGAGCGACTTCATCCATCACGAATGTGGGATTGCGCTAATCCGCCTTCTGAAACCGCCTGAGTATTACCTGGCTAAATACGGAACACCATTCTATGGATTGAATAAACTTCACCTGCTGATGCAGAAGCAGCATAACCGGGGGCAGGATGGCGCCGGAATTGTGACCATTAAGTTCGACCTTGATCCGGGCAATCGGTACATTAACCGGATCCTCTCCAATTCAGACAGTCCGATAAAAGATATCTTTTCCCGGATCGGAGCATCGGTCAAAGAAATTGAGGAGAAATCTCCCCAGCGGTTGCGGGATATTGACTGGCTGAAGCAGCACCTGGAAATGTACGGAGAACTCTACCTTGGGCATCTGCGTTACGGAACTTTCGGAGCGAACACCATCGAAAGCCTGCATCCGTTCATCCGGGGAAACAGCTGGATGACCAAGAATCTCGTCCTGGCAGGGAATTTCAACCTCACCAACATGGTTGAGCTTTTTAACAAACTCATTGACCTTGGTCAGTACCCAGTGGAAACATCCGATACCATTACCATTATGGAGAAGATCGGCCACTTTCTCGATGACGAGAATGAGAGGCTGTACCAGCTGTTTAAAGGGAAAGGGTTTCCCAGACGGGAGATTTCGGGGTTGATCGCACGTGATCTGAATATTTTGAAGATCCTGAAACTATCCTCCAGGAACTGGGACGGAGGATACGTGATCGCTGGTTTATTTGGCCATGGAGATGCGTTTGTCATGCGGGATCCTGCAGGGATTCGTCCGGCTTTCTACTATCACGACGACGAAGTGGTGGTTGCTACCTCGGAACGGCCGGCTATCCAGACTGCCTTTAACCTCTCCGCCACCGATATCCGGGAACTGAAACCCGGCCATGCGCTGATCATTAAAAAGGGAGGGAAGGTTTCTGAGCTTCAATTCCAGAAGCCGGTTGAAAAGAGGGCTTGCTCGTTTGAGCGGATTTATTTCTCCAGGGGTACCGATAAAGATATTTACCGCGAGCGGAAAAAACTCGGGAAATTTCTTGCCCCTTCTATTCTGAAAGCCATTGATTACGACCTCGAGAACACCGTGTTCGCTTACATCCCCAATACAGCTATTGATGCCTACTACGGATTGATGGAAGAGCTGAGTTCGTTCTGCGATAAAATCAAGCGGGACCGGTTACTTGACCTGAAAAAAAACTACACTCCTGATCAGGTTGAGGAGATCCTGAAACTGAAGCCGCGGGTAGAAAAGGTGGCTGTCAAGGATGTCAAGCTCAGGACCTTCATAACGCAGGACAGTCAGCGCGACGATCTGGCTGCCCACATATACGACATTACCTATGGAAGCATTATTCCGGGAAAGGATAACCTGGTAGTGCTGGACGATTCCATCGTGCGGGGAACTACCTTAAAGCAAAGTATAATCCGTATTCTTGACCGGCTGGACCCACGGAAGATCATCATTGCTTCATCGGCTCCTCAGATCCGGTACCCGGATTGCTACGGGATCGACATGACCAAACTTACCGACTTCATTGCCTTTAAGGCGGCTATTGATTTGCTGAAAGATACACACCAGGAGCACATCATCAACGACGTATACAACAAATGCAAATCGGAGGAACACGAGCCGAAAAATAAAGCTCTTAACCACGTAAAAGAGATTTATAAACCTTTTCCGGCATACCGCTTATCCGCGAAAATTTCGGAGCTGCTGACTCCTTCTTTATGCAATGCCCGTGTTCAGATCCTCTTCCAGACAATCGAAGACCTACACGAGGCCATTCCCAACCATCTCGGCGATTGGTACTTCACGGGGGATTATCCGACACCCGGAGGCAACAAAGTCGCAAATAAATCCTTTATTAACTACATAGAGGGGAAAAATATCAGGGCATATTAACCCTTTCCCAACCGGTTACAGACTGGCTCTCCGCTGGTACGAATCCCTGATCTTCTGCGCGATGGCTTGAAATTCCGCTTCCTGAAGTTTAAGTTTCGGTTTTTTAAAATCGATGTCATACATGGTCTGAAGAGGGACCAGATGAATATGCGCATGGGGTACCTCGAGGCCAATGATGGTGACACCGATCCGTTTGCAAGGGAGTACATCTTCAATAGCCAGGGCCACTTTTTTTGCAAAAAGGAAATAATCCCGAATTAGTTGATCCGGGATGTCGAAAATATAATCAATCTCCTCTTTGGGGATGACGAGGGTATGCCCGACCGCGAGAGGATTAATGTCAAGAAACGCCAGAAAATGTGTATCTTCTGCGATTTTATAACAGGGGATCTCCCCATCCGCGATGCGTTTGAAAATACCTGCCATATTATCCGTTTTCCCTTGATATTTCAATGATTTCAAAAGAAACGATTCCGGCAGGGACCTGGATATTCACCTGATCCCCGATGCTTTTTCCCAAAATTCCTTTTGCGATGGGGGAGTTGACAGAGATCTTTCCGTTTCTCACGTTTGCCTCGTTTTCCGGAACCAGTGTATAGGAAACATTTGAGCCGTTTTTAATGTTTTTCAACCTGACCTTAGAAAAGATCAACACTTTGGAGTTGTCCAGTTTGGTTTCGTCAATTATCCTTGCGTTGTTTAGGGTATCCTGCAACTTCGAGATCCGTATTTCCAGCAGCGCCTGGGCCTCTTTGGCCGCTGCGTACTCTGCATTCTCCGATAAATCTCCTTTGTCGCGGGCTTCCGCAATTTGTCTGGAGATAGCCGGTCGTTCCACAGTTGTAAGCTGCTGCAGTTCTTCTCTTAATTTCTGCAGGCCTTCCGGTGTAAAATAATTGATGTCCGACATGTTTTCCAGTTTATCTCGCAAATATAATAAGGCAAAAGACCCTTGAAGAAGGGTCCTTGTGCGAGTTGTAAAGATAGTTTAAGAAAAGCTAAACTAAGCTGTTTTTTTTAAAAATTTAGCGTTAAACCTACACTATGAACTCCGCCAAATGGATTTGTTGCCCTGTACGAGTAATCAATTCCAATTCCTGTCTCCTTTTCCTTGTTGAATGGCAGGGAAACAGTAAATCCGGCCGACGGGCCTGTAAAAACCGTACCCCTGTCAGCCACGTTGGATTCAAATATTCCCTGCTGATACGTATATCCTGCCCGGATGGAAAAGTAATATTTCAGTGCATATTCCAGCCCCAGGATAAACTGGTCTTTAATAAAGGAGTTTGAATTAAAGTTACCGGCAAGTGTGATCCGGTGCATCTCTCCGATAAAGAAATCGTAGGATGCCCCAATTCGAAGGGTGGCCGGAAGCTCATAATTTTCAGCATTCTGGGAAACGGTAAAGAGGTCATTGTCGTTTCCATGACCGGGGATAATACCGCGGAAAGAAAGCCCGTCTCCGCTGAATTTCATGGGAGCTCCTACATTCTTCAGGGCCACTCCAAATTTGATCTGGTCCTTTTCCCCGGTTACATATTGGACTCCGGCGTCCAGTGCAATTCCAAGAGCGCTTGCATCGGAAATGGATTCGGAGATGATCTTGATGTTTAATCCGCCATAGATGCTGTTCGAGAAGGCTTTCGCGTACCCGAGATTAATGTTCAGGTAAGCCGGGTCAAACGTCCCGAGCCCTCCTTCAGGCGAATTGGTCGTTGTGATCTCAATCGTACCAAAGTTCATCGACATGAAAGCAACTGTAAGCACGCCTTTATTTTCGCCCAACGATTGACTCAAGCCAAAGGAGTAAATGGAGACTCCCGATCCCTGCAACCAGTCGGTATACGAAAATACAATCTCTGTTCCTTTGGTAAAGGCAGTTCCGGCAATATTTGAGAATAAGGCTTCCAATCCATGCGTGCATGCGGTTCCAACCCCACCCCAGCCCGAACTTTTGGCCCAGGGATTGATCAGCAGCTCAGAGGCGCCTGCCTGACCCGAACGGTCTTTGTTCCCGGCTGTAACCGTATCCATCGGCGACACAATCAAGCCCACCAGGAAAAAAGCCATTAAAATGCTATATATGTTTTTCATGATACTGTATTTTTTCTGTTGAAACATAGTATAATCATATATCATTAGAGTGAGTTCAGGTCAACGGGTCGCAAGATTCCGAACCATTTCAGGGTCCGTTCGCCAAGACCCTCGGCTTTTACGTGGATCAGGTAAACCCCGCTGGCAATCGGAATGCCGGCAAAGTTTTTAAGATCCCAGTCAACGGATGTTTTCGAATCGGTATTGATGCCGGCATTCGAAGACCTCGGAAGGTCTATTCCCGATTTATCGACATTAAACTGGCGGATCATGACACCGCTCATATCATAGATTGTAACGGTACAATGGGTTGGCAGATTCACAATTTTGATTCTGTTGTCCAGCTGGTTCCGCTCATAATCATCATACGCATAATAAGGATTAGGCACCACGTTGATAAAATCGAGATCATTTTCCATTTTCGTCTGGTTATTCTTTTCAGTCGAAATAGTCTCGGTATTGAAAAGGTACATAGGCCATGCCCGGTTTTGCATGGTATCTACGACAGCCTCAGAGAAAGGTTCTGAATAGTACCTGTGGTAAGGTTTGGTAACATTAATCGAGATGCTGACTTCATTGCTCAGCCAGGCTTCTCCTTCTACTGATAAGGGGATGCTCACCCACATGGCAGATGCATAAGCGCGTGTCTTATAAATCGGGTCCATCTTCTTCAGGTTCAATACCCCCTGAAGCTTTGCGCAGGCATCGTAGGCCGGGAAATTCAACTGGATGGTATCCAGGGTAAGATCCCTGTGGGCCATGATGTAAACGTAGTGCTGTCCGCCAAAAACAGGTCTGTAACTGGGATCAAAGATCCGGGAAGTCGGGTTCCACTGCATATCGCGTCCGTTATCGGCTGCCAGCCACGAATTTTCACCAAACATGATGTTTAACCGTTCTCCGGTTTCCAGGTTGATGGCATATCCGGGGAACCAGCCCATTCCGTAACTGGAAACGTAGTTTGAATTATACATCGGATTAAATGGGTTGACTACTCCCGTATCCCCGTCAATGTTAACCGATTTGGCTTTCCGGATAACGTACTGACGGGCACGGCCCTCTGCAATCAGGGAGTCGGAGCACATCTCGACAACCAGGGAGCGGGTCCATTTGCTCTTGTCGGGAGTTAGGACTACCTTGACACTGGCCAGATGTTCCAGTCTGTTAAACTTCTTTGAATTGGAGTTGTAGGCAGGGCCAACCGCAAGCTGCTGACCAAAAGCCGTCATGGAATAGGGGGCCCATGTGCCACCGGTAATGGTTCCGAATACCGGAAGGACGGGAGACATGATCTGAATCTCCTGGTAGTTTTTATCCGGATCCCAGGGATCGTCGGCTGCCATATCCCAATCCCACAGGGAGGTATTGCTGCCACCGTTGTACGTTCCCGACCTGATCCAGTTCAGGGGAAGGCCCGGCGGATTATCAAAATCGGGGACACCGCTGAGCCATTGATGGGATGGATCCTGGTAGGATGCCAGTGGAGCGGCAATCAGGCCGTTATCATTAATGTGAAGACCTCCGACTATTGTATCTCCCGGATTTTGAATCTGGTTGATCTCCAATGCGATCCCCAGATCCAGGAAGAGCTGTTCGTAAGGATAGAGGGTGGTTGTATCGGAATTGTAAACAGTCCCGGTCTGCGTATCCGTCATCTGCCAGTGCCCAAATTTAATAGTCAGATTGGTAAAGTAAGGATTCGGGGGCCCCGGAACCATCGTGTCGAAGGTAACCACGAAATTTCCGCTGATCACATTCAGCGGGTCAATCACCTGGACATTCAAAGGACCGTAACCTGTCTGATATTTTGCCTTGTAGGCAATCGGGTAATTCGGGCCGCCGTAAGGATTTGTCGCACTGGCGGGAAGTTTGCTTAAAATTTCCAGTTCGGTCGCCGGATCAAGCCTGATCTCTTTGCCACCATTCCCCTGGCCCTGGATCCGGGTGATGGTGGGTCCCTGTCCATAACCCGAACGCATTACATCGTCCAGCGGGATGTGCGGGATCCCGGTGTAGACCTTGATGTTACTCCGTCCCGAAAGGTAAGGCAATTTTTGTCCGTCCATATAGGCCGGATTATCCTGGATATACACCTTGTATTCGTTATATGCATAGGCAATGGCCAGGTAATAATATTGCTTATGATTGATCAGTTTGTCGTCTTTTCCGGTGGCAAATTGATCTTTGTCAAGGATGAACGAGTGGGAGACTCCAAGGTTTTTACCATCCACCTTGACTTTTCCTTCGTTCCCATTCAGATCGGGATTAAAATACCAGTTGACGAGTTTGATGACATTGTTTTTAATGTCGCACTGGAATACCAGTCGGGCTTTGGTAACGTCATTAATATCGGAAGCGCTTACCGTAGCATCCTTGAGCTGGAATACCTGGTATCCTTCAAACCGGTAAAGGGAGTCATTTCGTCTGTCATGCGGAAGGGTATCCGGATTGGGGATGTTGGGGTCGAATTCCACATATTTCTCCTGGAAGTTGTTCCCTGCGTCGTTGATATATCTGTTGGTGATATAAATGATCAGTTTGTTATCCAGTTCCTGGATGGTTAGGTCGGGAGCATTGGGGCCGTTCAGCACTGCAAAACAGTTGTCGAACAGGCTCTGACACTTATCATCGACCACGCGGAGTTTCTCAACGGCTTCCCAGGCGGTGCCGGAAATGGTTCTTGCCCAGGGAATCCCAACCGTAATGTAGTTACAGGCGCCCGGGTTGAGTGTAAAGGGTCCGGCGGATTGCATAAACCGGCGGTCCTGGGGATTGTTTCCGGCTTCTTTTTCTGTCCAGTATTTCTGGGCCGTCGGCGGGATGCCTCTGGTTCCCCAGTCGCACGGGTCGGAATCTCCCGGGAACATAAAGTCACATTCCGGCGGTTGCCCCCCGGCACTGATATGAGCATTTCCTCCATAAAGCATTTTGGAATTGTCTTTCCAGATCCCTCTCAGGAAGAGGTAGTATTCGGGAGCATAGTTTGGGTCTGTCATGTATTGGGGGACACCGGCGTTGGAGTTGTTGTGATAAACGAACCGTCTCATACCGTACCGTTCGTTATCTACAATCCCGTCGCCGAAGTTCACCCCGTTGATCGCTTCGGAGCGCACCAGGAAAGTTCCCTCCTGGTTATTGCCATAAGGCATCACCAGGTAAGTTCCATCGAGGGTGACAATGCTGCAATCGCCCTGGAATGAGGGTCCTTTTTCGGTACTGCCTTTGAAGGAGGGATTATCGTATCCGTCGGCATCCAGATAAGGGCCCTGGAAAAAGTCGACTCCGACAGCCGGTGGGTGCGCCCCATAGGCCTGGATTTGTCCTGTCCCATCAATCGGAACTCCATTATAACAGTACCCGAGCCCGCGTGCCACATCACAGCCAACATAATCGTCATTCACCCACCCCAGGTCTGGGTCAACCCACTGGCAAAAGTAGGTTCCGGTAAGGGTATAGGTGGACCGGTTGATGATTTCGTAGCTGTAAAAGGTCATATCGTTAATCTCATCATTGGTGGAGAAAGCAAAATATTGTGCACGGATCTCCATCCCGATGGGTTCCCCCGTAGTTTCGGAGTGATAGTTTCCTTTATCATTATACACGCTCCAGAGCGTTTGGTCTCCTTTGATTACCTGGTCAACCAGGATCCCCAGGGTATCCCCAGGTTCTCCATTCCGGAGGGGGGCTCTTGCGACTCTTTCGCCGGGTTTCAAATTGTTCGGACAAAGTTTGTTGGCCAGGTCATAATAG
>JAZDGR010000102.1:0-30111 GCA_043806735.1 bacterium
ACTTTAAATTTGTTTTCAGAAATTCCAAGAAGAACAACCACCCGGAGAGAATTTAATTTTTCTTCGGGGAAGTTTATTTTCCCATTTATCACATATCAATAACAATATATTTTCTAAGTTGGATCTGGTCGCTGTAACGACCTTTTTTTATATCCTCACTCAAACGCAATTTTTTCGCTGCACAGATACGAAGATAGTGACGTCATATACCTTGTTATGTGGCTCATTTGCTTATTTCCACTTTTATTAATAGGTTGATTGACAGAAATTTGTTTCATGAATAACTAAAAATAACCAAATCGAAATGAAAACAGTGAGAAACTTTTCAGGAATTATCTTTTTGTTCCTTATGATCTTTTTTGCAGGCTGTAAAAAGGATTTTGACCCCCAGCCATCTCCGGGAGAAGTCTCCAAGATGACTGACATTACAGTACCCTATGGATTTAATTGGAAAACAACCCGGACCGTCACCCTTAATCTCAGTCTGGATGTGCCCAATTCCTCCTCAACCTACAGCCGCATCACGGTGTATGATAAAGAACCGTTTAACGGCGGAAACGCTATCTTTTCAGGATCTGTGGCAAAAAGCTTCCCGCTTGTTGCGAAGATTAGCATTCCGACAGCCCTGACCCAATTGTATTTTCAATTATCGCCCTCCAGTGGATATACACAGTTGGTAACAGTAAATGTTAGCGATAATATCCAATATGCCTTCACTGAACCTGGAGGCGGTGGTTTACTGAAGGGAACCGACGTGGTTGAGCCTGATTGCAACACCGGATGCGACGTAACAATTTCAGGGACGCATGTAACAAAACTGACCATTAATGACGGGCAAACCTATTGTATCACTACCAGCTATTCAGGGGAAATTGAAGTGGAAGAAGGTACCCTGAAGATCTGTGGAAATTATAGCGGAACCGGAAATAACGGAAAAATCAGCGTAGGGAAAAACGGAAAAACTACTGTGCTGATCATTACCTCCACAGCCCAGGCGGACATCTCTACCCTGGAACTCAAATTCCAGGCAACAGCAACCGTTTACTCCAATGCCACCGCCGTCATCGGACAGGCTTCAGTAAACCAGGATGCGACATTTACAAACTACGGGACCACCAGCATTAACAGCAACTTCACTCCCGATGGCCTGATCCAGAACTTCGGCGACATGACCGTGAATGGACAATATAATATGAACGGCAATTCCGCAAGTTTGATCAATACAGGTTACCTCACGATCAACAGCCACTGGAATGCAATAAATCCTGTAACCAACAACGGAACCATTGAGGTTTTCGGTGACATGAATTGCAACAATGCGGAATTTCTGAACACCTGCGCCCTGATTGTTCATGGATTTTTCCATCTGAATAATGAGGAATTCACCAATGAAACAGGATATATAAAGTGCTATGGGGAAACCAAGATCCAGGGTGGGCAATCCTTTATGAAACTGAGGAACCAGTCGATGATTTCGACCAAAGATCTAACCCTGAATGCCGACATTACCGGGGAAGGGATACAGAATGAGATCCGCGTGACAAACGACATCCGGTTTGATGGCCCCAATGTAATAACCGGGCCCATTGAGACCGCGCAAACCACGGGTGTCCTGCAGAACGGAACCCTCGCGAATTTTACTAACGGAGCCACATTTGTGAGCTTTGCCAACATTACCAACACCATTCCTACCTCGCCCTGCAATCCGGAAGGGGTGAATCCTCCGGGCCCCTGTCCTGATACCGATGGGGATGGAGTAACCGATTGTGATGACGATTATCCGGATGATCCCGACCGGGCGTTCAACAACTACACGACCGGGACTGCGGTATATGAAGATCTCTGGCCGTCACAGGGAGACTATGATATGAATGACCTGGTGATGTATTATAAATACAATATGGTAACCAATGCGCAGAACAAGGTGGTAGATGTAGTTTCCAAGTTTTACGTGCTGGCTGCAGGCGCCGGAATGAGAAACGGGTTCGGATTCCAGTTTGATGACGTGACCCCCGGACAGGTGGCCTCAGTAACCGGGTACGATCTTACCCAGGGGTACATTACCCTCTCTGCAAATGGCACCGAAAGCAATCAGGCCAAAGCCGTTGTCATCGTGTTCGATAACCATGACAATGTGATTAACCGCGCCGATGCCTCTACGTTCTTCAATACCCTGCCGAATCATCCGGAAGGAACTGCTGATACTGTAACGGTCACGGTGCATTTCACTACACCACTATCCACAACCGTAGTAGGAACAGCTCCGTTCAACCCCTTCCTCATAAAGAACATGGACCGTGCAGTGGAGATCCACCTGCCCGATTATGTACCCACTTCTCTGGCAAGTCCTTCTTATTTCGGAATGAGCGATGATAATTCCAACCCGGCTACCGGTCGGTATTACAAAACCAGCGGAGACCTTCCGTGGGCGATCAATTTACCTGTGGTGTTTGATTACCCGGTCGAGTACGCCGACATTACTCAAGCCTACAACCATTTTGCCGAGTGGGCGCAATCAGGAGGAACTGCTTTTCCGAATTGGTACCTGAATCTTCCAGGCTACAGGAACAACAGCAACATCTATTAACAAGGACCGGAAGTTTCTCACATAACATCCGTGGAGGCTGTCTCAAACTTTTGAGGCAGCCTCTTCTCTGTTTATCTCAAGGAAATTACTCAATGAATTTTTTCGTGCTCAACTTTGCCGTCTGTAGGTTGTAAAGGAAGCGGCATTCTGTGACAATGGGTTGGCCATTCCGGTAGCCCGGCATAAACGTCAGTTTTGAAAACGCCTGTTCCAGTTCCTTTCCGGCATCCGGACCCTCCTTGATGTACACTTTGCAGCACACCGGCCTGCCCCTCCGGTCGATAATCATCCGGAACAGAATACTTCCGGGAGAGATCTCCTGCAGGGCATCCTGGATGGTTGGCTGCGAAAAACTGAGGCTGTCGTTTCCACAGCGGTACGGAGGAAGAGGATTCACACCGGTAATCTGGAATATCCGTTTGTTGATGCTGTCGGCCAGGTAAAAATACAGGGAACAGTTAAGCGGCGTTCCACGGTCGACAGTGGGGGGAAGGAATATATCCGGGATCAGATCGCCAAAAGTCGGAGACTGCGAAAAGGAAGTGGATACCCCGACCAGGATTGAACATGCAATGAGTAGGGCCGGTCTGTACCGCATCGCGAGCATTTTTACCGTAAAACGGGTGTAAAAGTATTGATAAACGGGCAATTTTATCGTTATTTTTACAAAAAAAATAAAGATGGCCCTTTCCCTGTTCCAGCTGGTGAACTATGTGTTGATCCTCTGCCTGTTGATCCTGCTTGCCAGGTTTTTGTGGATGCTGTTTTTTCATGCCTTTAACCAGCCGGCAGGATGGAGGCAGGCAAGAAAAAACAGGGAAGTCCCAAAAGAGCTGCTCCGGCTCGAACGGAGCTATCCGGATAAGGTCCGGTTTTACACGTGGTGGTTTCAGATTGAACGGCTGAAAAAGGACAACATCCCGGGTTCCTTTGCCGAACTGGGTGTCTATAAAGGAGAAAGCGCCCGGATTATCCATCGCATGGACCCCTCCCGGAAATTTTTCTTGTTTGATACCTTTGAAGGTTTTACCCTTACGGATCTGAACGTGGAAACGGGGGAAGCCGCCACCTATACCACCCGCCATTTTGCAGATACCAGCCTGGCGAACGTGATGAAAAAAATTGACGGGAATGATAACATACATATTTTAAAAGGATACTTCCCCGATTCGGCTGAACCGGTCACCGGCGAAAAATTTGCCCTGGTGAACCTCGATGCCGACCTGTACAATCCGACAAAAGCCGGACTGGAATTTTTCTACCCCAGGATGAGCCAAGGCGGGATCATCCTCATCCACGATTACAACCCCAAATGGCCCGGGGTAGTAAAGGCGGTCGATGATTTCCTCTCTTTTTGTAACATCGCTCCGGTCATTTTCCCGGACAGGGACGGCACAATTCTGATTCTGAAGGCGTAATTTTTTTCGAAACGCTTGTTAATATTAAAATATATTGTACCTTTGCACCCTCAAAAATCGAATCTGTTTTTGAGGGGATTACAAGCTGAAAATAGCTAGGAAACCTGATAAAGCGAGACGCGTATAGGTTTTCAACCGGCTTCAGATGCAGAAGTTGGCCATCGTCTCAGCCTCTTATCTCCCTCCTTCCTATATTCCCGCGAATAATCCAGCGAAAAAATACTGAAAGGGTTCTTCAAATTATTATCAGTTTGGGTTGTTCAAGTGGAAATAATTTGTACTTTTGCACGCCCGTTTCAGGGATAAAAACCGAAAAAATAGTTTAAACCTATTGATATGCCTACGATTTCACAACTGGTTCGCAAAGGAAGAAAAAAACTGACCGACAAGAGCAAGGCTCCGGCCCTGGATTCATGTCCGCAACGCCGGGGTGTTTGCGTGAGAGTCTATACAACAACGCCCAAAAAGCCCAATTCCGCCATGCGGAAGGTGGCGAGGGTGCGTCTTACTAACGGGAAAGAGGTAAATGCCTATATTCCGGGTGAAGGGCACAACCTTCAGGAACACTCCATTGTGATGATCCGGGGGGGCCGTGTAAAAGACCTTCCGGGTGTACGTTATCACATCATCCGGGGAGCACTGGATACATCCGGTGTGGAAGGGCGCAAACAGAGAAGGTCAAAATACGGTGCCAAAAGACCGAAAGAGAAGAAATCATGAGAAAAACAAAACCCAAGAAAAGGCCCCTTATTCCCGATCCCAGGTTCAAAGACACCTTGGTTTCCAAGTTTGTGAACAACATCATGCTTCGGGGGAAAAAAAATATTGCCTATGATATCTTTTATGAGGCGATTGATATTGTGAATGAAAAGACCGGGGAAGACGGACTCGAGATTTTCAAGAAAGCCCTGGCCAACGTGACTCCGGCTGTCGAAGTCAGGAGCCGCAGGATCGGGGGAGCCACCTTCCAGATTCCTTCCGAAATTCGTCCGGCCCGCAAACTATCGATCGGAATGAAAGCCCTGGTCTCGTTTGCCCGCAAACGCCATGAAAAGACCATGGGACAGAAGCTGGCGGCCGAAATTATAGCAGCTTATAAGGAAGAAGGCGCTGCGTTCAAGAGAAAGGAAGATACACACCGCATGGCCGAAGCCAACAAAGCCTTTTCGCATTTCAGATTCTGATGTCCGAGAAAATAGAAAATATCCGCAACATTGGCATTATGGCTCACATCGACGCTGGGAAAACCACGACGACAGAGCGGATATTGTACTATACCGGCATTAACTATAAGCTGGGTGAGGTTCACGATGGTACCGCCACCATGGATTGGATGGTTCAGGAACAGGAGCGTGGCATTACCATCACCTCTGCGGCTACTACTGTTTATTGGAATTTCGGTAAGGAAAAATACCGTATCAACATCATCGATACTCCCGGTCACGTCGATTTTACCGTGGAGGTGGAACGCTCCCTCCGGGTACTGGATGGCGCAATCGCCATTTTCTGCGCGGTTGGAGGCGTTGAACCCCAATCGGAAACTGTCTGGAAACAAGCTGACCGCTACCATGTTCCCCGGATTTGCTATGTCAACAAAATGGACCGGGTTGGTGCCGACTTCTTCCATGTACTCGACCAGATCCGTAATAAACTGGGAGCCAAACCGGTTCCTGTCCAGATCCCGATCGGAGCCGAAGAGGAATTCAGGGGGATCATCGACCTGATCTCGGGGAAAGCCTATGCTTGGGATGAAAATTCCCTGGGCATGAACTTCGGGGAGATCCCTGTCCCGGCCGACCTCCAGCAAACCCTCAACGAATACCGGATGCAACTGATTGAAAGGACGGCCGAAGAAAGTGACGAACTCCTGGCCCGGTTTATCAACGACCCAACTTCCATCGCGGAAGAAGATATCGTGACCGCGCTTCGCAAAGCCACCATCGAAAACCGGGTGACCCCGGTCATGTGCGGAGCTTCCTTCAAGAATAAAGGAGTTCAACTGCTGATCGACAACATTGTCCGCTTTCTCCCTTCCCCCTACGACGTTCCGGCTATTAAAGGAATCAACCCGTTCACCGGGAAAGAAGAGGAACGTCACCCCAATCCCCAGGAGCCATTTTCTGCCCTCGCCTTTAAAATTGCCACCGATCCATTTGTCGGACGCATCACCTTCTTCCGCGTCTATTCCGGAAAGCTGGAAGCGGGAACCCAGGTCCTGAATACGAAGACCGAAAAAAAAGAACGCATCACGCGCATCATGCTGATGCATGCCAATAAGCAGAATCCGCTGAAGGTGATTGAAGCGGGTGAGATTGGAGTAGCTGTCGGGCTGAAAGAAGTGTACACCGGTGACACCCTCTGCGATCCCAAACATCCGCTGATCCTCGAAGCCATGTCGTTCCCCGAGCCGGTGATCAATATGGCCGTGGAACCCAAGACCCAGGAAGATGTTGATAAACTGAACCTGGCACTGAGAAAACTGACCGAAGAGGATCCGACGTTCCAGGTTCGCGTGGATGATGAAACCGGGCAAACCCTGATCAGCGGAATGGGCGAACTTCACCTGGATGTTTTGTGCGATCGCCTGCGGAGGGAATTCAACGTGGAGTGCAACCGGGGAGCCCCGCAGGTAGCATACAAAGAAGCGATCAGGAGCGCCATTACACACCGGGAGGTCTACAAAAAACAAACCGGTGGAAGAGGCCGTTTTGCGGATCTGGTAATTGAGGTTTCACCGGCAGAGCAGGGAGTAAAAGGTCTGGAATTTATCAACGATATCCGCGGTGGCGTCATCCCAAGGGAGTTCATCCCTTCCATTGAAAAAGGATTGAAAGCCGCGATGATGAACGGACCGCTGGTGGGCTTTCCGATGGAAAGCATCCGGGTTCGTTTGCTCAACGGTTCGGTTCACCCGGTCGATTCCGATCCCCTTTCATTTGAGATTGCCGCCGGACTCGCCTTCCGGGAAGCCTGCAAAAAAGCGAAAGTTGTCCTGCTGGAACCCATCATGCGGTTTGAGATCATCACACCAAGTGAATACATGGGGGAGGTGACAAGCGACCTGAACAAGCGGCGGGGACATGTCAAAGAAGTGGAATCGCGCATCGGGAACCAGGTTATCCATGGGAAAGTCCCCCTGGTGGAAATGTTCGGGTATGTGACCACCCTGAGAAGCCTGACTTCAGGAAGAGCCACTTCGATGCTGGAATTCTCACATTACCAGCCGACGCCGCCGGATATCATGGATGAGATATTATTTAAAATCAGAGGATATATACCCATATATAATTAGCTAACATAGTAAAGACGGGACACTTCCCGTTTCGACATCTAAAAAATAGAGAACAACGTGAGCCAGAGAATCAGAATCAAATTGAAGTCTTACGATTATAACCTGGTGGACAAATCAGCCGAGAAGATCGTGAAAACCGTGAAGGCAACAGGCGCCGTGGTAAGCGGCCCCATCCCGCTTCCGACGGATAAAAAGATCTTTACAGTTCTGAGGTCTACTTTCGTAAACAAGAAATCCAGAGAGCAGTTTCAACTCTGTTCCTACAAACGATTACTGGATATCTACAGTACGACTTCCAAAACCATCGACGCCCTGATGAAACTGGAATTGCCCAGTGGAGTGGAAGTTGAAATCAAGGTTTGATCGTTACCCGTAACTAGAAAAAAGAAAGTAAAATGTCTGGATTAATTGGAAAAAAAATCGGAATGACCAGCATCTATGATGCCAACGGGAAAAACACCCCGTGCACGGTGATCGAAGCTGGCCCCTGCGTGGTGACACAGGTCCGCTCCAAGGAGAAAGAAGGATACGATGCCATCCAATTGGCTTTTGAAGATAAAAAGGAAAAGCATACCACAAAAGCCGAACGGGGCCATTTTGCCAAAGCAGGAATTTCTGCGAAAAAGGTTGTAGCCGAATTCACCCGCTTTGAAGCAGGCCACCAGAAAACTTTTGGTGACATCATCAAGGTCGACATCTTCGTAGAAGGAGAGTACATTGATGTGGTTGGCATTTCCAAGGGGAAAGGATTTCAGGGCGTCGTAAGGCGGCATCACTTCCGAGGGGTGGGAGAAGCGTCCCACGGCCAGCACAACCGGCTCCGTGCCCCCGGCTCTGTCGGGGCCTCCTCATGGCCATCACGGGTGTTCAAAGGAACCCGCATGGCTGGTCGGATGGGAGGAAACCGCGTGAAAGTCATCAACCTTCAGATATTAAAGATTATCCTGGATAAAAACCTGGTTTTAGTGAAAGGTGCAGTGCCGGGACCCAATGGATCATATGTAATTATTGAGAGATGGAAGTAGAAGTTTATAACATTCAGGGAGGCAAAACCAACCGGAAGATCGCTCTCGACGATACTGTTTTCGGGATTGAGCCCAATGATCATGCGATCTACCTCGATGTGAAGCAGTACATGGCGAACCGCAGGCAAGGAACACATGCTACGCTGGAGAAATCCATGATGTCGGGAAGCACCCGGAAACTCCACCGGCAGAAAGGAACCGGAGGATCCCGGAAAGGAAGTATCAAAAACCCGCTGTTCCGTGGTGGAGCCCGCGTTTTCGGCCCTCAGCCCAGGGATTACAATTTCAAGCTGAACAAAAAACTGAAAAAACTTGCCCGGCAATCCGCCCTGAGCTATAAAGTGAAGGATAACGGTCTGACCATCGTGGAAGATTTTTCTTTCGAAACACCCAAAACGAAGAACTTTACCGGAATGCTGAAGAATTTCCAACTGCAGGATAAAAAAACCCTGCTAGTCATCCATGAAATTAATGAGAACGTAATTCTTAGTTCAAGAAATTTAAAAAAGATGAAAGTGGTCAGGGCCGGTGATCTCAACACATACGAGATTCTCGATGCCGCGTGCCTGCTGATCACGGAAAGCTCCGTTAAAGAAATTGAAAAGGCAAACCAGAATGAACCCGTTAATTCGATAAGCCAATGAATACCATTATCAAACCCATCATTACCGAGAAGATGACCCAGATGGGTGAGCGACTCAACCGGTACGGTTTTCTTGTCGATAGGAATGCCAACAAACTCCAGATCAAAAAAGCGATCAAGGAGCTGTATGGCGTGGATGTGGAAGAGGTCAATACCATGGTCTATTCCGGGAAGAAGAAATCCCGCTTCACAAAAAGCGGCATCATTACTGGAAGAACAAGTACATATAAAAAAGCCATCGTGACGCTGGCAAAAGGTGAAAAAATTGATTTTTATAGCAATATTTAACTAAATGGCGCTTAAAAAATACAAACCGACAACACCCGGTCAAAGGTTCAAAGTAATCAGTTCCTTTGATGAAATAACAAGTTCAACTCCTGAAAAGAGCCTGCTGACTCCCAAAAGGAGAACCGGAGGAAGAAACAATCAAGGTAAAATGACCATGAGATACATTGGAGGAGGTCATAAACAGATATACCGATTGATTGATTTCAAGCGAGATAAAGACGATGTGCCCGGCGTGGTCAAGTCGATCGAATACGATCCGAACCGCACCGCCCGCATCGCCTTGATCAGCTATAAAGACGGAGAAAAGCGGTACATCATTGCCCCGCACGGACTGAAAGTGGGTCAAACCATCTTTTCCGGGAAAGGAATCGCCCCCGAAATCGGAAATGCGCTGTATCTAAGCGAGATTCCCTTTGGAACGGTCATCCACAACGTGGAATTACGTCCGGGCCAGGGAGCGAAACTGGTGAGAAGCGCCGGGAATTCGGCACAACTGATGTCGAGAGACGGAAAATTTGCCATCATCAAGATGCCGTCGGGGGAGACCCGGATGATCCTGCAGGCCTGCAAAGCGACCATCGGCAGCGTTTCCAATCCCGATCATAGTCTCGAATCCTCCGGGAAAGCAGGAAGAAGCCGATGGAAAGGCCGTAGGCCGAGAACCCGCGGTGTGGCCATGAATCCCGTGGATCATCCGATGGGCGGAGGAGAAGGAAGGGCTTCGGGTGGCCATCCGAGATCCCGGAAAGGCATACCGGCCAAGGGGTATAAAACCCGTGCCAGGAAAAAGGCCAGCA
This sequence comes from bacterium, assembly GCA_043806735.1. Taxonomy (GTDB): domain Bacteria; phylum Bacteroidota; class Bacteroidia; order Bacteroidales; family FEN-979; genus QYOJ01. The sequence goes on from JAZDGR010000102.1 coordinate 10,051, forward strand.
ATAAGTATATCGTTGAAAAGAGAAAGAAATAATCTGTAATAGTTGAACTTATGAGCCGATCACTGAAAAAAGGTCCGTATATCAATTACAAACTGGAGAAGAAAGTACTGGAGGCCGTTGATTCGAAGAAAAAAGCCGTCTTGAAAACCTGGTCCAGAAATTCCATGATCTCTCCTGATTTTGTTGGCCAAACCATTGCTGTGCACAACGGGAACAAATTTATCCCGGTTTACATTACAGAAAATATGGTCGGTCATAAACTCGGTGAATTTGCCCCCACGAGAATTTTCAGGGGACACGCCGGCAATAAGGATAAAGGTAAAAAGTAAAGCCATAAACGAAGAACAATGGGAGCGAAAAGTCATACGAGAGCTGAGAAGCGAAAAGAGACAAAAAAGACCATCGCGTTTGCCAGCCTGAAAAATGTCCCCACTTCCCCCCGGAAAATGAGGCTGGTTGCCGACCTGGTCAGGGGAAAACGGGTTGAGCTGGCACTTCATACCCTAAAGACCAGTCCTAAACAACCGGCCGGTCGCATGCATAAGCTGCTGCTTTCGGCCATCGCGAACTGGCAGTCAAAGAACGAGGGCAGACGGATTGACGAAAGCGATCTTTATATAAAAGAAATTCTGGTTGATAGTGGCCGCATCCTGAAGCGGATTCAGCCTGCCCCCCAGGGACGGGCACACCGGATTAAGAAACGTTCAAACCACGTAACCATCATTCTCGACAGCCTGATCAAACCGGTTATTGAAGCGGAAGAACCGGTGGAAGAAGCAAAGCCTGCAAAAGCACCAAAGGCAAAGAAAGAACCACAGGCTGTCAAAGAGCCAAAGGTAGCGAAGGAACCGAAAGCTGCCAAAACTCCAAAACCTAAAACAGAAAAAGGGACAAAGGCCAAAAAAGAAACCAAAGTAAAATCTAAAAATAAACAAGATTAATGGGACAAAAGACGAACCCGATTGCTAACAGGTTAGGGATTATCCGTGGCTGGGATTCAAACTGGTACGGTGGCAAAAACTTTGAGGCCAAGCTCATTGAAGATGAGAAGATCCGGAAGTATCTGAATGCCCGTCTTTCCAAAGCCGGAATTTCCAAGATCGTGATCGAGCGGACACTCAAGCTGGTCACCGTGACCATTCATACAGCCCGGCCCGGCATCATCATTGGAAAAGGCGGTCAGGAAGTGGACAAGCTCAAGGAGGAGTTGAAAAAGATCACCAGCAAGGAGATCCAGATCAACATCTCGGAAATCAAAAGACCGGAACTGGACTCCGTGATCGTGGCCAATACCATTGCCAGCCAGATCGAAGGCCGTATCTCACACCGCCGCGCCATCAAAACGGCCATTGCCTCGGCAATGCGCATTGGTGCCGAAGGGATCAAAGTGGGGATCTCCGGCCGGTTGGGGGGAGCTGAAATGGCTCGTAGGGAACAGTACAAAGAAGGGAGAATTCCCCTTCATACGTTTCGCGCCGACATCGACTATGCAACCTGTGAAGCGCATACCACATACGGACGTATTGGCGTGAAAGTGTGGATTTGCAAAGGGGAGATCTACGGCAAACCGGAACTCACTCCCAGCACCGGATCCCAGAAGCAGAAACCGTCGGGAGCCCAGCGCCCCCGGGGTGGCCCAAGACCCAAATCGAGGAGCAGAAAATAAAGTTGCGCAATTGTAATACCTTCAGAGAATGTTACAGCCAAAAAAGACGAAATACAGGAAACAGCAAAAAGGCAAAATGAAAGGGAATGCCAAGCGGGGGTATACTATCTCTTTTGGCTCCTTCGGAATTAAAACCCTCGAGCAGGCCTGGATTACCGGGCGTCAGATTGAAGCTGCCCGTCAGGCAATCACGCGCTATATGAAGCGTGAAGGCCAGATCTGGATCCGGATTTTCCCCGATAAACCGGTCACCAAAAAGCCTGCTGAAGTCCGTATGGGGAAAGGAAAAGGCGCTCCGGAATATTTCGTGGCCCGCATTACCCCCGGCCGGATTCTTTTCGAAGTGGAAGGAGTTCCGCTGGAAGTGGCAAAAGAGGCGTTGCGCCTCGGCGCTCAGAAATTGCCGGTACAAACCCGGTTTGTTATGAGAAAGGATTACGTAGAAGAAATTGTATAATTTATGGAACAGAAAGTAATCAGAGAAATGACCACTGGTGAGGTCCTCGAAAGATTGGATGAGGAAAAACGTCAGCTTGTGAAGCTCAGACTCACCCACGCGGTTTCGCCTCTCGAAAATCCGAATAAGATCAAGGCCTACCGTAAAACCATTGCGCGCCTTGAAACGGAATTGCGGCACAGAGCGTTAAGCGGTGAAAAAATAAAACAGCCAGTAACCAAGTGACAAACATGGAAACCAGAAAATTAAGAAAAGAAAAAATTGGGGTTGTTGTCAGCAACAGCATGGAGAAATCCATTGTCGTTGAGGTGGAAAGAAAAGTGAAACATCCGAAATACGGAAAATTCGTGAAGAAATCTTCCCGTTTTATGGCACATGATGAGAAAAATGAATGCAGCGAAGGAGATAAAGTACAGATTGCCGAGACAAGGTCGCTTAGCAAGAATAAATGTTGGAGACTTGTCGAAATCATTGAAAAGGTTAAATAGCCATGATACAGCAAGAATCAAGATTATCAGTAGCAGATAACAGCGGAGCAAAGGAGGTCCTTTGCATCAAAGTGCTTGGAGGAACAAGGAAAAGATACGCCTCAGTGGGAGACCGGATTATCGTGACGGTCAAGAATGCCCTGCCTTCGGGAAATATCAAAAAGGGAACCATTTCCACTGCCGTGGTCGTCAGAACCAAAAAAGAGATCCGCCGCAACGACGGCTCCTACATCCGGTTTGATGACAATGCCGTTGTGCTGCTAAACAGCGCTGGCGAGATGATCGGAACCCGTATTTTCGGACCGGTAGCCAGGGAGTTAAGGGAAAAACAGTTCATGAAAATCGTTTCTTTGGCACCCGAGGTGCTTTAATGTAATAAAAGATTCCATGCAAAAGAAGTTACATATCAGAAAAGGCGACACGGTGATGATCATTGCCGGTGATTCAAGAGGCCAGCAGGGGAAAGTCCTGGTGATTGAAAAAGACAAGGGCATGGCCATCGTGGAAGGGGTGAATATGGTGTCCAAACATACCAAGCCGAATGCGAAAAACCCTCAGGGAGGCATCGTGAAAAAGGAGGCTCCTGTCCACATTTCAAACCTGATGGTGGTTGATGGAACCGGGAAAACTACCCGCATCGGCCGGAAACCCGACGCCAAGAATGAAAAGATGATTCGTTATTCAAAAAAATCAGGGGAGGTGATTAAATAATGGCTTACACACCAAGAATAAAGGAGAAATATATTCAGGAGATCGTCCCTGCATTGATGGAGCAATTCCAGTATAAAAGCAAATTGCAGGTGCCCCGGATGCTCAAGATCAGTCTGAACCAGGGATTGGGCATTGCCATCACAGACCGGAAACACATCGATACGGGGATCAGTGAAATGACCATGATCGCCGGACAGAAGGCCGTTCCGACAAAGTCCAAGAAGGACATCTCCAATTTCAAGCTCAGAAAGGGCAATCCGATCGGGGTTCGCGTCACGCTCCGCGGAAACCGGATGTATGAATTCCTTGACCGGCTCATTTCGGTTGCACTTCCGCGAGTCAGAGACTTCCGCGGGATAAACGACAAGGGATTTGACGGGAAAGGGAATTATACCTTGGGGATCTCCGAACAGATCATCTTCCCGGAAATTGATATTGACAAAGTCACAAGGATCAATGGATTGGATATCACTTTCGTGACCTCTGCCCACAACGACCGGGAAGCCCATGCGTTGTTGAAAGAATTTGGATTACCATTTAAAACAAAATAAAGTACTATGGCAAAGGAATCGATTAAAGCCAGAGAACGGAAAAGAGCACGTCTGGTTGAACAATATGCGGAAAAGAGAAAAACGCTGAAAGCAGCCGGCGACTATTTGGGCCTGCAGAAACTACCCAGAAACGCTTCTCCGGTGCGGTTGCATAATCGTTGTAAGCTGACCGGAAGGCCCAAAGGGTACATGAGGCTATTCGGCGTCTCCCGTATCAACTTCCGTGAAATGGCGGTAAAAGGTTTAATCCCTGGAGTGAAAAAAGCCAGTTGGTAATATTAAAAACAAACAATATGGTTACGGATCCCATTGCAGATTATTTGACCAGAATCAGGAATGCTGTATTGGCAAACCACCGGATAGTTGAAGTGCCGAAATCGAAGATCAAGGTTGAGATGACCCGTATCTTGCATGAAAAGGGTTTTATCCTGAATTACAAGGTCGAAGATACCCCGCTTCCGGGAACAATCAAGATCGCCCTGAAGTATCATCCGGTTACGAAAATATCGGCCATCAACTCGTTGATGCGGATAAGCAAGCCCGGACTGAGAAAGTATATCGACTTCGACCACCTGCCACGAGTTTTAAACGGACTGGGCATTGCGATTTTATCTACCTCTCAAGGGGTGATGACAGACAAGGAAGCCAAAACTAAAAAAATCGGCGGCGAGGTGTTATGTTATATCAGTTAATAAGGAGACAGAAAGATGTCAAGAATTGGAAAATTGCCGATTGATGTGCCTGCCGGTGTCCAGGTGACGATTTCAGAAGGGAACCTGGTTACAGTGAAAGGGAAGCTGGGAGAGCTTCAGCAGCAGGTTGATCCGAAGATCACGATAAAACTGGAAGGGAATCTGCTGATGGTTCAGCGGAGTTCGGATGAAAAAGATGATCGTTCGAAACACGGTTTGTACAGGGCGTTACTGGCCAATATGGTGAAAGGTGTTTCAGAAGGATATACCACAGTCCAGGAACTTATCGGAGTAGGTTACAAAGCGACGGCAACGGGACAGATACTAGAACTGGCTCTCGGATATTCGCATAATATTTTGATGGAACTCCCGAAGGAGATCTTGGTGCAAACCACGGCCGAAAAAGGGAAGACCAATACGATCATCCTGAAGTCGTATGACCGGCAACTGCTGGGGCAGGTTGCTGCAAAAATCCGGTCGTTTCGCCCGCCAGAACCATACAAGGGCAAAGGGATCCGGTTCAAGGGAGAAGAGATTAAAAAGAAAGCCGGCAAATCGGCAGCAGGACAATAATATGTAGGGACGACCGATCCGGTCGACCGGACAGATCGATAAAATACAATACAATGGCAATTAAAAGCAAAAAAGATTACAGACGTTTCAGGATCAAGAAAAGGATCCGTAAGATCGTTACAGGTACGGCGGAGCGCCCCAGGATGACGGTTTTCAGAAGCAACAAGGAGATTTATGTGCAGCTCGTCGATGACCTCGCCGGGAAGACACTCCTCGCCGCTTCATCCCAGGCAGATGAGATCAGCTCTCAGAAAGTCACCAAGATCGAACAGGCGAAACTGGTGGGAAAACTGATCGCAGAGAAGGCTATTCAGGCCGGAATCGGAAATGTTGTCTTTGACAGAAATGGATATTTATATCATGGTCGGGTTAAATCCTTGGCTGAAGCAGCCAGGGAAGGTGGCCTTAAATTCTAAATGAGCTATGGCAAACGCGAGTGTAAAAAGAGTAAAATCAAGCGAAATCGAATTTAAAGACCGTCTGGTCAGCATCCAGAGAGTGACCAAGGTGACCAAAGGCGGGCGCACATTCAGTTTCTCGGCTATCGTGGTGGTTGGAAATGAAAACGGGGTGGTTGGATATGGCCTGGGGAAAGCAAAGGAAGTGACAGCCGCCATCGCCAAAGGGATCGACGATGCCAAGAAAAACCTGATCAAAGTTCCGATCATGAAAGGGACCATTCCTCACGAGCAGGAGGGGAAGTACAGTGGTGCTCTCGTATTCATTAAGCCGGCCGCGCCCGGAACCGGGGTCATCGCCGGAGGCGCTATGCGTGCTGTTCTCGAGAGTGTGGGAGTGAAGGATGTGCTGGCAAAATCCAAAGGTTCATCCAATCCGCATAGCGTGGTTAAGGCCACCATCAATGCCCTGATAAAATTGCGTGATCCCTATACAATCGCTCAGTTGAGGGGTGTCGAGCTGGGAAAGGTTTTTAACGGATAGTAACGAATTCATTTAACGCATCATATACGATGGCAAAGATCAGAATAACCCAGATTCGAAGTAAAATCGGCAGGCCTGAAAGGCAGAAACAGACCCTGAAGGCACTCGGTCTGAAAAGGATCCGGCATACCGTGGAGCATGAAGCAACACCTCAGATCCTGGGAATGGTAGCGAAAATCAAACATCTTGTTACAGTAGAAAAAAAAGTATAAATCATACACCAATGGATTTAAGTAATTTAAAACCGGCAGCAGGTTCAACCCGAAAACCAAAGAGATTAGGCCGCGGACAGGGTTCCGGCAGAGGAGGAACATCCACACGTGGACATAAAGGCGCCAAATCACGCTCGGGATACTCGCGGAAACTCGGTTTTGAGGGAGGCCAGATGCCACTTTCAAGGCGCGTCCCCAAATTCGGATTCAAGAATATCAATCGCATTGAATACAAAGGAATTAATGTGGATGTATTGCAGCAGCTTGCCGAAAAACTCAACCTGGAGGTAATCAACCCCGACGTGTTATTGGCAAACGGATATGTTTCAAAAAAAGACCGGATCAAGATCCTGGGCCGCGGAGAACTAAAAGCTAAGCTGAATGTCACCGCTCATGGATTCTCAGCCACAGCAAAAAAAATCATTGAAGATCTCGGTGGGAGTGCGATCACAATTTAAATCCTCTTGAATGAAAAAGCTAATCCAGACAATACGAAACATATGGAAGATTGAGGACCTGAAAAAGAGGATTCTCTATACAATCGGAATCATTCTTATCTATCGCTTAGGCTCTTATGTAGTATTGCCTGGGGTTGATCCTGGGATGCTGGCAAACCTCCAGAACCAGAGCAGCAGTGGCCTGTTAGGCTTGCTGAACATGTTTTCGGGAGGCGCTTTCGCCAATGCCTCCATCTTTGCACTGGGGATCATGCCCTACATCTCCGCTTCCATCGTCATGCAGCTTCTGGGCCTTGCCATCCCTTACTTCCAGAAACTGCAGAAGGAAGGGGAAAGCGGACGAAAAAAGATCAACCAGATCACCCGTTACCTTACCGTGATTATCTTGATTTTCCAGTCGCCTGCCTACATCGCCAACCTGGTATCTCAGATGCCCCCCGAAGGGATCATGCCCTTTAATCCGAATGTCACCACACACTCCGTGTTCTCCTTCTTCGGGATATTTTCCATCATCCTCCTTACCGCCGGGTCCATGTTCATCATGTGGCTCGGGGAACGGATCACCGACAAAGGAATCGGGAACGGGATCTCCCTGATCATCATGATCGGGATCATTGCCCGCCTGCCTTTCTCCCTGTTTGGAGAACTGGTTTCCCGGATGGAGCAACAGGGAGGCGGATTGGTCCTGTTTGTAGTTGAAATTGCCTTCCTGATCGTGGTGATCCTGATCACCATCCTCCTGGTACAGGGAACCCGGCGAATCCCGGTTCAGTATGCCAAGCGGATCGTCGGGAATAAACAATACGGCGGCGTACGGCAGTACATCCCGCTGAAAGTGAATGCAGCCGGCGTAATGCCCATCATCTTCGCCCAGGCGATCATGTTCCTTCCCTTGACCCTGGCAGGTTTTGCAAGTTCCGAGACTTTGTCGGGCATCGCACGGGTATTCACCGATTACAACAATTTCTGGTACAACTTTGTCTTTTTCCTACTGATCATATTCTTTACCTATTTCTATACAGCTATCACCATAAACCCGACACAGATGGCCGAAGACATGAAAAAGAACGGCGGTTTTATCCCGGGTGTTAAACCGGGAAAGAAAACGGCTGAGTTTATCGACAACATCATGTCGAGAATTACACTTCCGGGATCTATTTTCCTTGGATTTGTAGCTATTATGCCAGCGTTGGTAAGCCTGATCGGAGTGACAAACCAGTTTGCGCAATTCTATGGTGGCACCTCCTTGCTGATCCTGGTGGGTGTGGTTCTCGATACCCTGCAGCAGATTGAAAGCCACCTGCTGATGCGGCATTATGACGGACTGACGAAATCGGGAAGAATCAAAGGAAGGTCATCGTTCAGCATGGCCGGATAATGGATTAGGACAGATCAGGATGGGAGTAAAAACGAACGAAGAAATTGAGATCCTGAGAGAAAATGCGATCCTTGTCAGCAAGACACTGGCAGAAGTCGCAAAACATATAAAACCGGGCGTTAAAACGATAACGCTTGATCAAATAGCCGAGGAGTTTATCATGGCAGAAGGGGCGGTACCCGGCTTTAAAGGGTACAGGGGATTCCCAAATACGCTGTGCATCTCTGTCAATGAAGAAGTGGTGCATGGAATTCCCGGAGATAGAGTTCTTATAAATGGTGATATCGTTTCGATCGATTGCGGATGCATCAGACATGGTTTTTACGGGGATTCCGCCTATACTTTTGCGGTGGGCAATCCGGGACCGGAGGTCATGCATCTGCTCAGGGCGACCAAAGAGTCGCTGAACAGGGCGGTGGATGTAGCGATTACAGGGAAACGTGTGGGAGACGTCAGCGCTGCAGTACAGGAATATGTTGAATCGTTTGGTTACTCTGTCGTGAGAGAGCTGGTAGGCCATGGAGTTGGAAGACAGTTGCATGAAAAACCCGATATCCCCAATTACGGGAGAAAAGGTTCGGGGATGAAACTGCTTGACGGATTGACAATCTGCATTGAACCTATGATCAATATGGGAACGAAAAATGTAGTTCAGGCGAATGATGGATGGACAATCCGGACGGCCGACAGCAAGCCTTCTGCACACTTTGAGCTGACTCTTGTGGTGAGAAAAGAAAAGGCAGATGTGCTTTCTACATTTGCCTTTATCGAAGAAGTTCTTGGACCAAACAAAATATAAGGAAATGTCAAAACAACCGTCAATCCAACAGGATGGAACTGTCATCGAATCTCTTGGCAATGCCATGTTTCGAGTCGAACTGGAGAACGGGCACGTGATCACTGCTCACATATCCGGAAAGATGAGGATGCATTATATCAAGATCTTGCCCGGCGATAAAGTGAAGATTGAAATGTCCCCTTACGATCTGACGAAAGGCAGAATTACATTCAGATATCAATAGAAAACAACCACGTACAATGAAAGTTAGAGCATCTATTAAAAAACGTTCAGCAGACTGTAAGATCGTTCGCAGGAAAGGAAAGCTTTTTGTGATCAATAAAAAGAATCCGAAGTTTAAACAAAGGCAAGGTTAAATTAATTTAATAAAAGATTCAATATGGCCAGAATTGCAGGTATTGATTTACCCAAACACAAACGTGGAGAGGTCGGGCTGACTTATATCTATGGCATCGGTAGAAGCAACGCCCGGAAGATCCTAACCATGGCTGAAGTGGATTGGAACAAAAAAGTCCAGGATTGGACCGATGATGAACAAAACCGGATCCGTATCATCATCAGCGACAACTTCAAAGTAGAAGGCTCCATGCGCTCGGAAGTTCAGATGAACATCAAACGGTTGATGGATATCGGCTCTTACAGGGGAATCCGGCACAGGCTTGGGCTCCCGCTCAGGGGGCAAAGTACAAAGAACAATGCCCGGACCAGGAAAGGTAGAAAAAAGACAGTTGCCAACAAGAAAAAGGCAACCAAGAGTTAATGCGTTTAAGTAGGAAATATGGCAAAAACCGAAAAAGGTTCAAGAAAGCGGATCGTGAAAGTCGATCCGATCGGAAGAGCATATGTCAATGCCTCTTTCAACAATCTCATCGTGACCCTGACCAACAACAGCGGACAGGTCATTTCCTGGTCCTCATCAGGGAAGATGGGATTCAGGGGTTCCAAGAAAAACACGCCGTACGCTGCCCAGATGGCCGCACAGGATGCCGCAAAAGCAGCTTACGATGCCGGACTCAGAAAAGTGAAAGTTTACATCAAAGGCCCCGGAGCAGGAAGAGAATCTTCGATCAGGAACCTTCATGCGGCAGGAATTGAGGTCACGGAGATCATTGACATTACGCCGCTTCCACACAACGGGTGCAGGCCTCCCAAACGCCGCCGCGTGTAACAATTTAACAGTAAACGGATTATATACATAAGATATGGCTAGATACATTGGTCCGAAAACAAGGATTGCAAGAAAATTCAAAGATCCGATCTATGGACCTGATAAATATTATGAGAAGAAGAACTATCCTCCCGGGATGCACGGACAAACCAAACGGCGATCCAAAGCATCGGAATACGGAATCCAGCTGATGGAAAAACAGAAAGCGAAATATACATACGGGATCCTGGAAAGGCAGTTTAAAAACACTTTCCTCCATGCTTCCCGGAAAGGGGGAAAAACAGGCGAAGTACTTTTGCAGTTGATCGAAGCGCGCCTCGATAACGTGGTATTTCGCCTGGGCATCGCTCCAACCAGAAGTGCTGCCCGCCAACTGATTTCACACCGGCATATCACGGTCAATGGCAAAGTGGTCAACATCTCGAGTTATGAATTGCGACCCAACGATATCGTGGCAGTCAGGGAACGTTCCCGATCCCTCGAAGCAATCCTCAATTCAGTCACTTCCCGCTCGAACCCTTATTCCTGGCTGGAATGGGATGTCAATTCACTAACCGGAAAGTTTATGAGTTACCCGGAACGGGAACAGATCCCGGAAAATATCAAAGAACAATTGATCGTGGAGTTGTACTCCAAGTAATAATAATAAAAAAAAAGTCAAACCTTAAACAGGCAATTTATGGCAATATTACCGTTCCAGAAGCCCGACAAGGTCATCATGGTTGAATCTGATGATAACCGCGGAGTTTTTGAATTTCGTCCGCTGGAACCCGGTTTCGGGGTCACTATCGGAAACTCCCTGAGAAGAATTCTACTTTCCTCGCTCGAAGGCTACGCCATCACCTCCATTAAAATTGAAGGAGTGGAACAGGAATTTTCTACCATCAAAGGAGTCATCGAAGATGTGACGGAAATCATCCTGAACCTGAAACAGATCCGGTTTAAAAAGCTGATTGACACCGAAAACTCGGAGAAAATCACGGCGATCATTGCCCAGCAGAAAGACTTCAAAGCGGGCGATATCAACAAGTTTTTATCCGCGTTCCAGGTGTTAAATTCTGAGCTGGTGATTTGTCACATGGAGCCCTCGGTCAAACTTGCCATAGAGATCTCGGTGGACAAAGGGCGTGGGTACGTGCCGGCTGAGGAGAACAAAACTCTCAGTTCAAGCCTGGGCAGAATCGCGATTGACTCGGTACATACTCCCATCAAGAACGTTACCTATAACGTTGAAAATTACCGTGTCGAACAAAAAACTGACTACGAGAAATTGGTGATGGAAATTACCACCGACGGATCGATCCTTGCCAAGAACGCCTTAAAGGAGGCAGCCCGGATCCTGATTCACCACTTTATGCTTTTCTCGGATGAAAAGATCACCCTCGATACCAGCGAAAAGACCGTAACCGAAGAGTTTGACGAAACTTCCCTCCATATCCGCCAGCTACTGAAAACCAAGCTGGTCGACATGGATCTGTCGGTCAGGGCACTGAACTGCCTGAAAGCCGCCGATGTGGAAACCCTCGGAGACCTTGTCGCATTTAACAAAAACGATCTGCTGAAATTCAGAAACTTCGGGAAAAAGTCCCTGACCGAGCTGGAAGAGCTGGTGAAGACCAAAGGGCTGGAATTTGGGATGAACACGGCGAAATATAAATTAGATAAGGACTAATTGAAATGAGACACCTGAAGAAATTCAATCATCTTGGAAGAAAAAGCGGGCACCGGAAAGCGATGCTTTCCAACATGGCTTCTTCCCTGATCCTTCATAAGCGAATCAGCACTACGCTGGCCAAAGCAAAAGCGTTGCGTTCCTTTGTCGAGCCCTTAATTACAAAATCGAAAGAGGACTCAACCCATTCCCGGCGTATGGTATTCAGTGACCTGCAAAATAAAGAGGCGGTTTCGGAGCTTTTCCGGGAAATCGCCAAGAAAATTGCCGACCGGCCGGGTGGATATACACGGATCCTGAAGACAGGTTCACGCCTGGGTGATAATGCCGAAATGTGTATCATTGAGTTGGTTGACTACAATGAACTGATGCTGGATAAGAAAGGCGATCAGAAAGCAAAAACAACCCGGAGACGCCGTTCAGCGCCTAAGAAGAAGGCTGAAACAAAGGCTGAACCGGGGGCGAAAGCAGAACCTGAAGTCACATCTGAAGCTGAGGTTGAACCGAAACCCGAGGAATAACATGAGCACCATTCTCGCCATCAATGCCCGCCAGATACTTGATTCGAGGGGAAATCCAACGATCGAAGTAGATGTGATTACCGATAATGGGATACTTGGCAGAGCTGCCGTGCCTTCCGGGGCCTCCACCGGTATTCATGAAGCGGTTGAACTTCGCGACGGGGATAAAAAGTACTACCAGGGGAAAGGGGTACTGCAGGCGGTCCAGCATGTCAATAACGTGCTTGCTGAGGAGTTGAACGGAATGTTTGTGACCGATCAGATCAGCATTGATCGGAAGATGATTGAACTCGATGGAACCCCAAACAAAGGCAAGCTGGGAGCAAACGCAATTCTGGGGGTATCCCTGGCTGTAGCCCGCGCTGCTGCCCAGTCCACCGGCCAGGAGCTATACAGATATGTCGGCGGGGTAGGGGCAAACGTGCTTCCGATCCCGATGATGAACATCCTGAATGGAGGTTCCCATGCCAATAACTCCATCGATTTCCAGGAGTTTATGATCATGCCTGTTGGGGCTACCTCATTTTCCGAAGCGATCCGAATGGGGGCGGAGGTGTTTCATCAATTAAAATCCGTTTTAAAGAAGGGAAAATATTCGACTAACGTCGGGGATGAAGGAGGATTTGCCCCCAATTTGAAATCCAATGAAGAGGCGCTGAAGGTGATCCTGAAAGCCATCGAGATGGCGGGGTATAAACCCGGGGAAGAGATCTACATCGCATTGGATCCCGCTTCATCTGAATATTATATTCCCGAAGAAAATGTATACCACCTGAAAAAATCTACGGGAGAAAAGCTATTGCCGACTGAAATGGTCTCGTTCTGGAAAGACTGGGTGAAACGCTATCCCATCCTCTCTATTGAAGACGGAATGGCGGAAGATGACTGGAACGGGTGGAAACTGATGACCAAGGAGTTGGGACATAAAATCCAGCTCGTTGGGGATGACCTTTTTGTCACGAATGTCGACCGGTTGGGCAAAGGAATTAAGAAAGGCATCGCAAACTCCATTTTAATCAAACTCAACCAGATCGGTACGCTTACCGAAACGATTGACGCCGTGAATATGGCCTACCGCAGTGGATATACCGCCATCATAAGCCACCGCTCAGGAGAAACGGAGGATACTACCATTGCCGACCTTGCTGTTGCATGGAACACAGGGCTGATTAAAACCGGATCAGCTTGCCGGACTGACAGGATTGCAAAATACAATCAACTGCTGAGAATTGAAGAGCAGCTTGGGGAAACGGGGACTTATCTTGGGAAGGCGTTTAAGTTTGTAAACTAATTGAGGCCGAATGAGTTAAAAGAGCCCGTCATGCCGACGAGCTCTTTTTTTGTTGAAAATGTGTTGATATCTATTGGTTTGATGACTGGTTTCTTACTTTTTCGGATCATATATTTGATGCTGCCAAATGGCATTTTTAAATCGGGAAACTCCTGTTCAAATGACCAGATTCGTCTGCAAAGTACTGATCTTTTTCTTCATTGTCCTCTGTTCCCAGTATTCTTCTGCTCAATCAAATGCAAAACTTGGCAACCGTTTCGGTGAAAACTGGTTAATCGGGGCTACGGTCGGACCTACGTTTTTTTCGGGAGATCTAAATATAAACCGGATCTTCCCCTCTTCGGGGGATTGGAAGGCCGCCGGGTCGGTATTTTTTGGCCGCCAGATGAACTCGATTTTTACCCTGAGAGGCCAGTTTCTCTTTGGCAAAACTGCCGGGACCAAAGTGACCGGGAGTGACGGAAAACCGGTCAATCTTCATTTTGATGCAACCCTGCTGGAGGGGAATATAAATACCATGATCAACTTTTCAAATCTGATCGGGGGAGTGAATCCCAACCGCCATCTCTTCCTATATGGAGTGCTGGGAATAGGGGCGACCGGCTGGAAAACCACCAAAATCAACACCGTCACCAACGAACAGATTCAAATCGACGGCTCAGCATGGAAGACGGGGGCTGTCTTCCCGGCAGGAGCAGGTATTTATTACAGCATTGCGAACAAGGTGAACCTTGGGATTGAATGGACTTTCCGGATACTGGCATCGGATTTTCTGGATGGGACTGCGGGAGGATATAAACTCGATATTTATGATTATCTATCATTTGGAATCACGCTGAATCTGAATAAAGGAAGGGGAAAACCACCTGATGTAAAGGAGTATAGAGACGAGGGGCCCATCATTCTGAACCTTCCGAGATGCGAACCCAAACCGATGCCCTCATTCCCGGAGATGAAAACCGAAATGGCAAAACTGCCCCTACCACCTTCTCTTTCCTCCCCGGCCGAGGACCAGTACGTTTACAAGGTTCAGATATTTGCCTTTAGCCAGAAAATCTACTCACCGGAAACCATAAAGCAACGTTACCACATCCCGATGGAAGTCTCCCGTGAGTACAGCGGTGGATTATACAGATATATCGTGGGCTCGACAGAAAACCTTGCTGAAGCGAGGGAAATTCGCGATCGCATGATCAACGTAGGAATCCACGATGCTTTCATTGTAGCCTACAAGGATAATCAGCGGATGCCGTTCATGCAGGTGCTTCAGAACTAAATTCTCATTTACATACCTGCCCGATAAAATTCAAGGATTCGGGATCGTTCAGTCCTGAACGGATGGCTTTCTGGAAATCATTACAGGATTCCAGATGGTTCCCAAGAAAGTAGTTGGAGAGGCCCCGATTATAATAAACGGTTTTGAGGATGGAATTATCAGCTACCCCACTGCCCATGTATGCCATGCAATAGTCAAAATCGGATATTGCACCTTTGTAATCAGACAATTTCAATTTGGAGGCACCCCGGTAAGAGTAAATGGAAGGAATGATGGTGAGATCGGGCTTGAGTTCAAGGGCTCTGTCCAGATTCAGGATCGCCTCCTGAAAATTTCCGTTTTGATACTTCCACATTCCTTCAAAATATAGCCGGCGGTAATCATCCGTATTTGGCGTAACAGAGGCGATAGAAGCGGAGGGCAGGGTAGAGGGTCCGGTGAACGTATAGCCCCGGCAGTTTGCCCTGATATTAGCATCCAGGGAAGCATCCTGAAGCCCCATTTGTACGGCGGTGTTCCAGTCCTGGCAGGCACCCAGGTAATCTTTGATGTTGTATTTGGCAACGCCTCGATTATAGATCGTGGTGAGCCATGCGGTATAATACTCCTTTTCGGCAGGTTTCAGTGAGATTGCTTTATCGTAATCCTGCATAGCTCCGGAGTAATCCCCAATCTGTTCACGCGCATTCGCACGGTAAGCATAGGTCATGAAAAACCTGTCGTACGGACAGTACTTTGAGGCTTCTGTCAGGTCAGAGATAGCCTGGACAAAGTTCCCTGCCCTGTAATTATAAACCCCTCTTTTAAACCAATCTTCCCCGGTTTTCGGATCAACACTGGCGACCATCGGGTTCACTTCGTCAAACCGGATCAATGCTCTGAAGGTTGCGTAATCGGCTTCGTAGTAGGAACTTCGGAACAACCTGTCACGATTCTTGTCTTCCAGGTAGGGGATATAGAATTTTTTCTTGTTCATGACCTGAATCAAACGGAACCGGGTCAATTTCTGGCCTTTGGATTCGACCGGCCAGACCGCAATGAGGAGGTTGTGGGAACTGATGGTTTTCAGGTCCAGCGTTCGCTGGATATTGTATGCGATGGTGGAGGTCAGGGTTTTCGGATCATTGTCGACGAGAATTCCGCTGCATAAAGCGTCAACATTGATAATATAAGGGTTGTCCCACTCCATATCATCAGGCATAATCTCCTTTAGCTTGGAAGCTTTGAAGACAAAATAGTTTAACCCGTCCTGCCAATGCCATAATTCCATCAGGATCGGGAACTCGTACCAGCCTGTTTTGTATTGGATCGAAAAAACGATGTAAGGTGCATTGTTGACCATGACTTCCCGGATTTCCAGCATTTCGAAATTATCTCTTCCGAGTTCGTAATAGGTCTTGTTCGATTCATTGTAATTGGCTTCCTTGTACGGGATTCTGTTCTGGGCTGAGATCCATATTCCGTTATCCTGAAGTGCATAACCTATAGCGTATTCAAGGCTGGACCTGGCATCACTGAAGATCGGGAGATTGGCTACAGTTCTTTCAACGGGCTGAGAAACCAAGCTGTGGGATAGAATGAAACCGGTAATCAGCACAAGGATCTTTTTCATCAACTGAGCGATTATTCTTTCGTGGTTTGTATAACGTGAATCAGCAAAGCAGTCACATGTTTTACATTTTCTTCAAAGACTTTCAGTATTTCCTCCCAGGTAACTGGGGCCTCGTCGGTCTTCCAGCAGTCATAATCCGTCGAAAGCGCTACCGCGGCGTAGGGGATACCTGCCTCATTCGCCAGGGCAACTTCCGGGGCAAGGGTCATGTTGATCACGTCGGCTCCCAGTAAGCGAAACATCCTTGATTCGGCTCGCGTGGAAAACCGGGGTCCTTCAATGGTGACAACCGTTCCGCCCGGATGAAAAGACAACCCGAGCTGCTGTGCCCCTTCAATAAGCAGGTTCCGGAGTGGGATACTGAACGGATCCGCCATCGGCGTATGTGCCATCTTTCCTTCTTCAAACTGATCGTGGAAGGTGTTGATTCTGTGCCGAGTGAAATCGATGAACTGATCCGGGATCACCAGATCTCCTCGCTTGATCTCCTCCCTGAGGCTTCCGCAGGCAGAAGTGGCAAAAAATTGACTGCACCCCAATTCCTTCAGCGCAAAAATATTGGCTCTCGAGTTCACCTGGGATGGAGGTATTGAGTGGTCTCTCCCGTGCCGTGAACAAATCACGACTTCACAATGCCCTAACCGGCCAACATAAAATGAAGAGCTCGGAGAGCCATAGGGTGTCGAAACAGTAACTTCTGACTTGTTTTCCAGGATGTTAAGCTTCTCTAACCCCGAGCCTCCAATCAGGCCCACTCTGATCATGGAATATTTTTGAAGCGAATATAATAGAAATAGAGCCAAAATCACGGGATTTCAGGATTTATTTATAACAAAAAATCGCGAGTTACTAACAAAGATCCGGGCTCATTTTCCGTACTATTGATTAAATAAGTAATTTTGAAACACATTTAAAAAGATTCCTATGTCTATCAATTATATTGGAGAGCATCTGCTCCCAGGGCAGATGGGCCAGGCTTTTCTCTGGATCAGTTTTGCATCCGCCCTGATGGCTGCCATCTTCTATCTCCATATCCTTCGTTCCAACCGGGAAATGTCAAAACTTGAGATCAGAAGCTCCAGGGGGTTTTACTTCTTGCATGTGTTTTCCCTGATCGGGGTTACCGTAATTTTATACTACATCATCTTTCAACATTATTTTGAATACATCTATGTTTGGCAGTACTCCTCCCGCGAATTGCCCGTAAAATATATCATCTCCTGCTTCTGGGCAGGGCAGGAAGGAAGCTTTCTCGTGTGGGCGCTTGGGCAGGCTTTGATAGGGTTAATACTGATACGGGTAGCCCGAAAATGGGAACCGGGTGTGATGTTCTTTGTTTCGCTTTCGCAATTGTTTGTGACCAGCATGATGCTGGGTGTCGAAGTCGGATCCTGGAAAATCGGCACGAGTCCGTTTACGTTGATCCGGGAAACCGTGGATGATATTGCGGGTACGGTTTTTACCAAGGCAGATTACCTGACCACGATCAAAGACGGGAACGGGTTAAATCCATTACTGGAAAATATCTGGATGACCATTCACCCTCCCATCCTGTTTCTCGGGTATGCACTGGCGCTCGTTCCATTCAGTTATGCGCTGGCCGCGCTGGTACGAAAGGAATATACTGCCTGGATCCGGATCGCAATTCCCTGGACCCTTCTTTCCCTTTTACTCCTGGGAGCCGGCATCCTGCTTGGCGGGGCATGGGCATACGTCTCGCTCACATTCGGGGGATTCTGGGCGTGGGATCCGGTTGAAAATTCCTCGCTGGTTCCCTGGATGACGCTGGTTGCCAGCCTTCATTTCCTGCTGATCTCACGGAAACAGAATTATGCGCTGCTGACTGCTTTTATCTTTGTCACGCTTTCCTATGTACTTGTTCTATATGCCAGTTACCTGACCCGAAGCGGGGTGTTATCCGATACCTCTGCACATTCCTTCGGGGACAATGGAATGGCAGGACAACTGGTGATCTTCCTGCTAATGTTCCTGTGCCTTTCCGTCGTTTTTATAGCGATCAGGGCTCGACAATTTCACGAGAAGAAAAAGGAGATCCTCCTCTCCCGCGAATTCTGGATGTTTATCGGATCCCTGATCATCGTTCTCTCTGCCTTCCAGATCACCTTTACGACCTCAATCCCGGTCTTCAATGCGATCTTTGGAACAGACATTGCCCCGCCTGCAAATGCGGTAGGATTTTACAATCGCTGGCAAACACCCTATGCATTGCTCATTGCAGGCCTGATTGCGTTTACCCAGGCGTTGAACTACGAAGCAAACGACCTCTACCATTTTCTGAAAAAGATTTTCCTCCCACTGGTGTTGGCGATTGTCCTCACACTCCTGTTCGTTTTCACGGGAATTGTAATCAAGGGTAGTTTCATCCTCTTCCTCTTTTTTATCTGGTTTTCGCTCATCGCCAGTCTGAACAACCTTATTTTTAAGACCTCCAGGCCACGGAACATTCCAGCTGTGATAACCCACATCGGATTTGTCGTGTTCCTGCTGGGCGCCCTGATCACCTTTTCAAATTCCCGGATCATCTCTTCAAACTCCTCCGGTTTTGACCTGGGTGATACCAAGTCAAATAAGGAAAACCTTCTTTTGTTTAAAAATGACACGCTCTATATGGGGGGATTTTATGTGATCTTTTCAGGAGATTCCCTGGAGGGAAATACAACCACGTATCAGGTTGATTTTCTGAAGCGGGTACAAGGAAAATACAGATGGGAGTTTAGTTTGTTTCCGTCGGTAAACCGGCATCCGAAAATGGGAGAAGTCTATAATCCCGACACGAAACATTACCTGATGAAAGATTATTATTCCTACATTGCCTCCGTGGGACGAACCTCTGAATACATCGTGATTAAAACAATCGCAAACCCCTATATCAATGTCCTCTGGCTGGGATCCTGTATCATGCTCGTAGGATTCATATGGGCGCTGATCCGCAAACTGCCAACTGCCAATTGCCAATTGCCAACTAGTAATACTTGATCTCCGAGATTCGGCCAGCCCTGTCGTAATAAGTCCATTTTCCGGTACGGTGTCCGTTCGTGAAATGCCCTTCTAGGTAAACACCCTTGCTTCCCTCTTTGTAATATTTAACAACGGGTCCGGTATAAGGTTTCCCATGGTAATATTTTACAGGACCTCCGGCTAGCCAGTCCCAGTTCACCGGTTTGGGGGCTTCCACCTTCTTTGGCTCCTGAACTGTCGAAGTCTTTCCTGCTTGACTCTCAGGTTTTGCAGGTTCTTCGGTAGCAGTTACCTGTTCCTGTTCTTGTTCCTGTTCAGACACACCAGTCTCACTGCCTAACCGGGTGCCCATCTTATAGATTTCCAGGTTATCCTGTTCCCCATTTTCGGTCCAGTAGGTCCAGCTACCTTCTTTCAGCCCGTCTTTGTATATTCCCTCCATCTTTTTCTGGCTGTTTGGATAATAATATACCCAAAGTCCTTCTTTCAGGCCATTTTTTACAGCACCTTCAAATTCAACCTTGCCTCCGGAATAAGAGATGATCTCCCCGGTAAAAGGCTCTTTGTCATTTACCAGGTAGAATAATCCGTCACGATCCTGGAGCTGATCGAAAT
>JAZDGR010000103.1:0-9267 GCA_043806735.1 bacterium
GGACATTTTTAAAACAATCACCAACAAGCGGGATGCTGAAGCTTATCAGCAATTCCTGAAAGATGAATCGATCAGGGTTGTGTTTTATGATAAACTCCTGGCATTTGCAAGGTTATTAAAATTGGCGCTCTCATCTATTCACTTCCCCTCGGAGACAAATGAAAAAACCATCAACCGGTACATGGAAGATTTGGCTTTCTTCCTGAAATTAAGAAGTGCCGTTTTGCAACGCTATTCTGATGATGTGGATTACAAACAGTATGAAGGACAGATTCAGAAACTGATTGATACGCATGTGCAAACCGATGATGTGAAACCAATCACCGAACTGGTTAACATTTTCGAAAAAGAACGGTTTGAAGAGGAGGTCGAGAAAACCATTGGTATTGCAGCAAAGGCTGATAAAATTGCATCCAGGACAGCAAAGCATATTTCAGAAAAAATGGAGGAAGACCCTGCTTTCTATAAAAAGTTTTCAGAAATGTTGAAAGAAACGATTGAAGCCCATGAACAAGCCCGGATCAATGATGCCCAGAAATTAAAAAAGGTCACTGAGATTATGAATGCCGTTCTTTCTCATACCGATGCTGACATTCCGGAATCCCTGTCAGGCAGAGATGTGGCAAAAGCATTTTTTGGTTTAGCCAAGGAAGGGCTGGCCGGTAAGTTCGCGGATGAAACAGTGTTAAAAAGCATTTCTGCGGATATTGCAATTGCAGCAGACGAGATCATTAAACAGCATATCGTGGTGGACTGGCAGGTAAAAATTGATGTTCCGAAGCGAATGTTCCATGTAATCGGTGACTACCTGATCGATGAAGTAAGAGACAAATATCATTTGCAAATGACCTTTGAAGAAATTGATAGTATTGCAGAGCGGATTATTGATGTTGCAAAGATCCGATACAAAAAATGACTCATTCTATTGTTCTCGGTTCAAAGAATATTTCTTTTCGTTTGACATTTTCAGATCGGAAATCTCTGGGCATTACCATTACACCCGACATGGAAGTTTTAGTCAAAGCGCCTATGGATGCTTCGATTGAAAGAATAAGGGAGAAAGTTCGGAAGAAAGCTCCCTGGATCATTAAACAGCAGAGCTATTTTTTATCCTTTCATCCGAGAACACCTGAGAAAAAATACATGAGCGGAGAAACTCATTTATACCTGGGCAGACAGTATCGTTTGAAAGTTACGGAAGCCAAATCTAACTCCGTTCATTTTAGAGGAAGGCATTTTGAAGTTCATGCTAAGAAGAAATCAAATGCTAGATCCCTTTTACGACAATGGTATCGGGAAAGAGCAAAAATGAAATTTGCTGAGATCGCGGAACCATGGATCCTGCGTTTTGAAAAATACAATATAAAACCCGAAGCCATTTATTTGCAGGAGATGCCCACACGATGGGGAAGTTGCACACCTAAAAGGAAAATCATCCTGAATCCTGAACTGATCAAAGCACCCAAACCCTGTATTGAATATGTGGTTATTCATGAGCTGTGTCACCTTATCCATCCGAATCATACAAATGCTTTTATCCAATTGCAGGAAAAAGTGATGCCTGACTGGCAGAAATGGAAAATGAAACTGGATAAATTAATGGCCTGACATAGCCTACCTTATCAGAGGCTCCCGGAATGGCGATCCAAAAGATCAGGATCCCGAAGCAATAACCGAGGAGATGACGTTTGATGGTTGGGTTCATGACTTCTGGATCGGGTTCCTGATTCACCTCTTCCCAATTTTCTCCAGCAGCAACGGCATCAATTCCGATTTTGCCGCGTCATCCACCTGGAGAATATTGATAGGGGCATCTTTCCAATCCGATTCCAGTTTTTGCTTCAGCATAGCATTGGTGATCTGTGCATTCTGAAGTTTTTCTTTAGTCGTTGTCATCCCCTGGAGAACGAACAATTCATTGGGATCAGGATTACTTTCCCATTTGTTGAGTTCGGCCGTCAAATCGTCCATAAGCGCTGAAGGATCCGTAGTGTTCATCCACACGTCTTCCTTTTGGTTTTCATCCCAGATAAAAGGGGAAGAAGGATTGTCCCCTTCAGGATTCCCGATGATCAGGAGGCGTCCGCTTCCCTGCCAGATCTGTCCGAAGGTGGTTTGTCCGAAATTCCCTTTCGGGATCAGCATGGTGTTGAGTTCACTGTAAACTTTTTTAAAGAAAGCAACCTCCTGCTCCGGGTTCATGGGGACTGTCTTCGGTGAGATAGCAGGAGGAGGCATCATGAGCTCCTAAAATCGGCACCTTGTTTACCGGAAAGCTCGATAGCGTTTGTTTGTTTTGCGACATCCAGTCGGGATGCCCTTTCACAGACTCCTGTGAATAAGAGGTCGGGGAAGAACATAAGAATGCAGTAATTGCTGCCAGAATCATTTTCCCAGAAAATAGAAATGACGGTTTCATTTTTCTTGTTTTACTTCAACATATCAGTACTCAGCCTTGCAAACTTAAGAAAATAGAACTAAATTTTCGCCAATTTTGCAATCCCATGAAAAATTACTATCAAAAAAAACTCTCTTCCAACCGCCTGAAACAGGTTTATGATCTGGCTCCTGCCCGTACCCGGCAGTACCTCGACGCGGAGCTGAACCATGCCCTGAACTATATCACTGCGGGTGATATTGTCCTGGACCTTGGTTGCGGGTATGGCCGTCAGTTTCCGTTGTTATGTAAAAAAGCAGGTTTCGTGGTCGGAATTGATTCTTCGGCCGAAAGCCTGGCGCTGGGACACGAATACCTGATGGAATTTTCCAATTTTCTGCTGATCCGAATGAATGCCCGGAAGCTCCTGTTCCCAGATGAATCCTTCAACGTGGTGCTCTGCCTGCAAAACGGCATCTCGGCTTTTCATGTGGACCAGAAAAAACTGATCCGTGAAGCCATCCGGGTGACGAAAAGAGGGGGGACGGTATTGTTCTCCAGCTATTTCGGGAAATTCTGGGAAGATCGGTTGAAATGGTTTCAACTGCAATCAGAAGCCGGATTGCTGGGGAAGATTGATTCCGAAAAAACCGGAAACGGGAACATTGTCTGTGAGGATGGATTTACAGCTACAACCATCAACGAGGAGAAATTCAAGCAACTGATCCAGGGAGTTCCTGGTATTCATGCATCTATGAAAGAGATCGATGATTCGAGTTTGTTCCTGGAAATCTCGCGGTGGTAATTGCTTGTCGGCACACACCTCACCGCAAAGGCGCAAGGGCGCAAAGACCGCTAAGAATTGTTTACCCGGTCACCTGGTGTTACCCGGTAACCTGTGTGAAAATCTGCTACTTTTCCGGTTCCGTATCTGTTTCCTCCCCCTCATGCGAGTGTTTATCCGGAAATCCGAAGAAACCAAATAATCCATAGAAACCATAGAATCCATAAAAACCCGGATTATCCAGAAATACACCAAGCAGTCCCAGGAGCCCTAAAAATCCCAGAAAGCCTAAATTTCTCAGTTTCATAACCATCGGTTTTATGCAAAGATACATGAATAGAATCGATACCGGATACTCTTTTCACATCTCACGTCTCACGTCTCACATCCTTCGTCCTTCGTCCTTCGTCCCTTCTTCTCCGCCTTAAGCCGTTTTTCCTCCAGCCGTTTTTCCTTCGCCTCTGCAGAGAGTTTTGTTGGCTTTCGTCTCTTCCGGGGAGTCAGCGCCCGGATCAGCAGCGAATGGAATTTCTCAATCACTCTTTCCTTGTTCCTGAGCTGGGTCCGTTCACTTTGGGAGGTTAGCACAAGTTCTCCGGCGGCATTGATCCTGCCGGCGAGTTTCTCCAGCAACACCTCTTTTTCATCCTGGCTCAGAAGTGCCGATTTCATCACATGAAAGCGCAATTCGATTTTGGTGCTGACTTTGTTTACATGCTGTCCGCCCGGCCCGCTGCTGCGGGAAGCTGAAAAAATGAACTCCGGAGAGAAGTCGCGATCTGTGAAGCTATTCGACATCATTACGAAAAGTTGTTTTGCATTTGCCGGGTGAACTCACGTTATTACAGAATCAGTTCAACGATTTGACAACAGTGTCAATCCACAGGTCTTCGGTGATCCACCACTTGCCAAAACTGGCGTAGTCAGACAGGATCTTTTTCTGCTTCATATCTCCAGCAGAAAGACCCTGGGCCTGCTGATCGATAATGAGATCGACTGTTTTTCGTAATGCCGATTGCCACGCTTTGAAGTCTGCCATGGTATAGATCCTTCCGTGACCCGGAACAATCGTAATATCTTCCGGAAAGTTTTGGATCACCCAGTCGAGATTATCCACATATTTCACCGCGTTTCCGCCATGTTCCAGGTCGACATACGGGAAATTATCAGCAAAGATCAGGTCGCCCATTACCAGCACTTTCCCTTTCGGAAACCAAACGATCGCATCTCCGCCGGTATGACCTCCGGGCAGGTGGATCAGCTGAACGGAATCCCCGTTGAAATAGATCGTCAGCCGGTCGGGTCCCGTGAATGCAACCAACGAAACAACGCTGTTATAATAGATCTGGTAAATCCCCGGCGCAAGTTCGGTGGTGACCGTTTTAGGCGGGGGCGGATCATCCTGGGCGAACGAACTGACAGTTACCAGAATTGTCATCACCTGGATTCCGGCTAGTATAAAAGCGTTTCTAAATGGTTTCATCGTTTCTTGTTTTTCTATTGCTAAAATACGCTTTTCGTCATAAAACCTCATCATTTTTCCGTATCTTTATCTCCGCAATCAACTTATGAAACGATGGAACATTACGAAAAGATCCTCCGGTTCGACAATGAATTTGAGGCTGAGCGAATGAAGGAGATCCTGGAAGAACGGAAGATCCCCTTTGCCATAATCCCCCGGTTTGATTCTGCCCTGGGTGGGATCACCAGCCTCGAATTGGGTTGGGGCTACCTGGAAGCTCCGGCCAGATACCGGGAAGAGATCCTTACCGAATACAAGGAATTGACCGGAAAAACAGGATGAAAAAGTACCGGGATCACTTTCGGGATCGGAAAACTGATCGGGATCTCACTCACTTGAGCCACTTTGCCAATTCCCATAGCCCGGCAAAATTGAGCTGCAGGATACGCACCATCTTGCTGATATCGCATTTCCACGATTCATCAAACGGTTTGTGGTATTCGGTATGAGACCCGCCGAAAGTGGCAAGAAAAGGAACTCCGTGGTGGGCAAAGGGCACATAATCGCTTCCGCCCCACTTTCCGGAGGAGGGCCTGAACTTCACTTTCAGATCTACTTTATAGTTCTCCAGGTTGGCCTCATAGATCTGTTTCAGGGTATCCCGCCCTTCCGTATAAACGACCGAACATTCCCTTCCAAGACTGTCATTCGGGGAGTTCCGGGAGATCATATCATAATTAATGCAGGCCCGGATCTTCTCTGCCGGCATAAGCGAATACCGTACATAATATTAGCTTCCCAGAAGCCCCTTCTCTTCAGCTGTCCAGGCTCCGAACACAATGGAAACCGGAGGTTTGATCCCGGTCGGGGTCATTGACCGACCACCGATCCTGGGGATCATATCTCTCGGGGATATCAATCACAGCAAGGGCTTCTTTCACCCAATCGTCACGGTTGGTCAGAGGTGAATGTTCCCGGCTGTCGATCCTTGACGAAAACGCTTTATATCCTTTCGACAGGGAATCTCCTTTCCCGGGATAACCAGATACCCTGATCACGATTTTTCCTTTTACGTCAATGTCAGCAAAATCATCCCAGCCCGATTCTTTATCCCTGATCCCATAGCCAACGAATACCAGCGGGGCCGTGAATTCCATGCCGGTTGTCGGGATCCGTACTTTATAATCGGTTCCGAAATTCAGGAGGACACTGGAAACGGAACCTTCCGGCTTTGCATTGACTGACATTGATTGCACGTCCCCTTCCCGGTATTTGATCAGGTTAAAGTCCTGGAAAAAGGACCGGACCCGTTTGGATGGCTGGCGTTCCCAGGAGGCGCAGGGGGCTTCGCGCTGTTCTTTCATTTCCCCTCCGGGTTTCAATCCGCAGGCAGCAAACAGGGAAGCGATGTAATCGGCCGCTATCAGGCTGCCTTTTTCCCCGGTGTTGCGCCCCTCCATCCAGTCGGAAGAAAGAAAATCGAGCTGGGCTTTGATTGCCACCGGATTTATAGCGCGCAGCCCTTTTTGAATGACCTCATCCTGGGCCACCAGATTGGTCAGCGAAAGGAAAATCCCCAATGTCAGGAAATAAAGTTTACTTTTCATACAAGGAGTGTTCGTGAGATGATAGAGAAATTAGCGCTGGCCAAAAATACAATTTTCGCCAAAATAACTCTACTTTTGAAACGATGAACCAAGAAAGCGCCATCGGCCGTTTTAAGTCTTTCTTACGGACGCTGGATGGATATTCAGAAGTGGCTTTTTCCCTTGCCCTGCCCTTTATGCATATACGCACGATACTGAAAGGAAACTACTTTGTCGAGGCCGGTCATACGTCACAGCATTTCGGGTTCATCGCATCAGGGATTCTCCGGACCTTCTACCTGAGAGAGGGCGAGGAGATCACCACCTGCCTGTGCGACGAGGAAGCCTTTGCCACCTCCACCGCCAGTTTCATCACGCAAACTCCTTCCCATATCAGCGTCAGGGCTATCGAAACATCGACGGTTGTCACGATCAGTTATCACGACCTGCAAAAACTGTATGCGCTTCATTCCTTCTGGTTGGGGTTTGGCCGGATGATCGCCGAAAAAGAGTTCCTTTTCCTGGAAAATTACAACCTCCGGTATTCCCATGAAACCGCTGAAGAGAAATATCTCCGGCTGCTTCGGGAACATCCCGGGATGGTCAACCGGGTTCCTTTGCAGTACATTGCTTCCTACCTTGGAATCAAACCCGAGACGCTGAGCCGGATCAGGAAAAAGACAGCCCACCGCATTTCTTGATCCAGATCAAGAGAAATCCCTCCGGAAGCCTCCAATTTTGCATCAAAAACGGAGGACCCGATTATGCATACAACCATCCTTGATTTTCTTAGTGGAGTTTTCACTTATGTGCTGGAAACCCTGAAGGCGGATAGCCTTTATCTTTTTCTCAGCATCCTGATTGCAGCGGCACTGAGTGTTTACCTCGATGCCAATAAAGCCAAAGCGCTCTTTCTGCGTTATCCCCGGTTCATGGTGAGAGGAAGTGTCGCTTTCGGCGCATTTACTCCATTGTGCGCCTGCGGGACCATGGCCGTCATCTTTTCCCTGGTCACCACTGCCCTGCCCTGGGGGCCGATCATGGCTTTTCTGGTCTCCAGTCCGCTGATGAGCCCCGATACGTTTATCCTTTTTTCGGGCATCCTGGGCATGAAATTTACGATCGCTTTAACGGTGTTCTCTGTTTTGCTCGGACTGGGATCCGGAATTATTGCCACCTGGATAGAGAAACATACCCGGTTGCTGGAAGGGCAGCTCCGGATTACAAAGGAAACAATCAATACAAGGACCAGCGATCCTGAAACAAAACCTGACCGCAAAACTTTTCTCCAAAAACTGCAACTGCCAAAACTGGTCCGGAAGATATACTCAATCGGACTGATCAAGATCGTTCCTCTCTTTGTCCTGTTTATCGTGATTGCCTATGTGGTGAAAGAATTTATTCCTGCCGGATGGATCATCACCCTCTTTAGCGGGAACAAGTTCTATAGTGTGCCGCTGGCGGCTCTCATCGGGCTTCCGCTTTACGTTTCGGATGCAACGGTAGTTCCTCTACTGGATGTGTTGCGCCAGGCCGGTGCAAGTGACGGTGCTGTAATGGCCTTCATGATAACTGGTCCGGCCACCAGCATGGGGGTAATCGGAGGGTTGACCTTGATCATGAAACGTAAAGCTCTTACCTTGTACGTCCTTATGATCCTGGTGGGTAGCGTAGCATCCGGACTGGTTTATAACCTAATTGTGTGAGCATCACCATGAATGGGCAATTCGCGGTCAGGAAGTTTTAAGCAAGAAATCCCGCATGGCCCCGATGATCAGATTCAGTTCTTCAGGAGAATATGCCATTGAATAGCATCTTCTGAATACTTCTGTCTTTAAATCAATTTCAGAAATTCCGGGATGTTCATTTCGAATGGAGCTTTCAAGAACTTTTCTTCCAAAAGAAGCCAGTTCATCTCCTATTTTGAATCTTTCTTCCTCTGATTTCGAAAGAAGAATTTCAATCTGTGTCCTTGATATTTCTTCAGAAGTATCTGACATCTGTTTTCAGATGAGGTTAAATGTTTTCAGATTGAGTTTGTTACACCAGGAAGAAATATAATCCTTGTCTAATTCCGGTGAAGCCATTAAGTATTTAATATCTTGCATTTGTTTGTCACTTTGAAGTTGCTGGATCCACTCTATTTTCGAAATGACAAGGTCTTCTGCAGAAACCAACCAGACGGGGACATTTTCAATCATTTTCCGCGTTTTTCTTGAAAACTCAAGTCGTCTGTACTCCGTATCTTTCCGGATGATAAAATCGATCTTTAATCCTGATTTATGATCGATCACATTAAACATTCCTCTTCTTCTGATTTCCGTCAGCACTGCTTCTTCATTAATATAATATCCCGATTTAAAGATTTCCAAAAAAGTCTTACGATTGGTTTCATTCAATTCAATAACGATATCAATATCGAGAGTCATTCTTGGAACACTATAAACATTTACTGCAAGGCTTCCGGAGACCATATAACCTATCTCCTTTTGTTCCAGGAGTTGAGTGATTGTTTTTAAGAGCTCAAGAAACATGGGAAAAATATTCAAATCAAAGGTAGGAAAAAACATGAAATAGCCATGACTTTTCTATTTTTGCTTATTATCCGTCCATCCCCATGAAACAACTCCCGAAGTTTTTTCTTCCGCTGTTTTTGGTTTCCTTGCTGATTGCTGCGCTGCTTGCCGCTTTTGACAAGTATGGGGTGGTGGCCGTCCCTGGTTTGATCCAGGCAGCGGCCCGCTGGTTCGTCATTGCCTTGTTAGTTTATTACGCCCTCCGGAAGCGGTCACTCACCACATGGATCCTGATTTCCATGGTGGCCGGAGCCGAGTTCGGCCATGATTTTCCGGCTGTCTCAGTCCATCTGAACCTGGTGAGCAAGATCTTCCTGAACCTCATCAAAACCATCATTGCCCCGTTGTTGTTCGGAACGCTGGTCGTAGGCATCGCCGGTCATGCCAACCTGAAACAGGTGGGCCGGATGGGGTGGAAATCGATCGTCTATTTTGAGGTAGTCTCCACAATTGCTTTGTTCATCGGATTGCTGGCGATCAAC
>JAZDGR010000104.1:0-6704 GCA_043806735.1 bacterium
TACGGGTTCATACTCCTATCCGGTTCAATGCGCGGGAGGCCTTGTCTTACTCAACAAGGCAGGGTCGCTTGAAGACGGAAGCGGTCCGGTTAGCGATTACCTGCCCACCGCCAACTGTATGTGGCTGATCGACCCTCAGACGGAACCCGATTCGGTGACCAGCATCACCCTGACTTTCGGCCGGTTCGCAACGAATCCCGGCGATTTTGTCACGGTCTATGACGGAGCCTCAACCGGCTCACCGGTACTTGGCACTTATTCGGGAGATACACTGCCGCCAGCAATTACTTCCACCGGGAACAAAATGCTGGTCACCTTTGTGGCCAATGGAAATCCTCCCTCGAATGGCTTTTATGCCACATACTCTTCCGTCCGACCGGGATGGTGTACCGGAATCACAATTGTCAAAGCCGATACCGCTGAATTCTCCGATGGCAGTTTCGGGTTCGATTATTATAACAGTACTCTTTGCAAATGGAAGGTCGAATCGGCATCGGGCGGCCCGCTTACCATTTATTTCGGGGCATTCGACACCGAGGAGGGGAACGATTTCCTTACGATCTATGACCTGGGAAACGGAGATACACTGGCCAGTATTTCTGGGCATTATACCCCCGGGAACCTGCCTGATTCCGTCACTTCGCCCAGCGGGAAAATGTTCATCATCTTTACCAGTAACAGTTCTGTTACGGCAAACGGATGGGAGATCTATTACCCCAGAAAACCCAATACCGGAATTGTGGAACCTTCCGCACTCCAAAACGTGAAAGTATACCCTAATCCGGCCTGGGATCAGGTTACATTGGAATTTGTTTCCTCTGCCAATTCCGCGGTTACTGTTTCTCTTTTAACCCCGGATGGACGGATTGTACAAACCAGGGATTTCTTTGTTACACCAGGGGCAAACCTTCAATCGGTCGATCTTTCAGGTCTGAATCCGGGTATCTATTTCCTGCTATTCCGGAACAGCGAAGGAACTTCAACCCGCAAACTGATCCTTCATTAAGGTGAACCTAACCGCTATATATAATCGCCTATCCATATCACATATCCCGTATCTCGTATCTATTACCAAATATCCCTAATCCCTAATCCCTTCATATGAAAAAACTTCTTCTTCTTCTGCCGATGTTCGCTTTTCTCACCGGATTTGCCGGGAACGTGAAACTTGAAACCGCCCTTTTCGTGGGGAAAAATTTTTACTACGAGCGCTTAAGTCAGCGCCAACAGGTTTCATATGAACAGATTAACGTACGTGGGACCTTCACGGAATTGGTTAACGGTCAACCCGTTTTTTACGCGCTCAATTTTGATATCGGGGGATGGGTGGTTGTCTCCGCCGAGGATGCTGTGACACCCGTTCTGGCTTACTCGTTCGCAGGAAGTTATACCCGTGAAGATCGGCCTCCCCAGTTTACTGCCTGGATGGAGGGATATGCCAAACAGATCGGGTATTCGCGGATTCAGGGATTGGCCGCCCCGGAAAAGGTTGTGTCGGAATGGGAACGGTTATCGGTTCCGGATCCCTCCCTGCTGAACCTGTTTCCCGGCAGCCGGGACGTGGCGCCGATGCTCACCTCCACCTGGAACCAGGGAAGTCCGTATAATTTTCTTTGTCCGGTTGATCCGGCGGGTTCGGGCGGACATGTATATGCCGGCTGCGTTGCCACAGCGATGGCCCAGGTGCTCTATTACTACCGCTGGCCGGTGACCGGTACGGGGTCTCACTGTTACTATCCGTCGGGGTATCCGCAACAGTGCGCCGACTTTGCGAATACCACGTACTTCTGGAACGAGATGCTCAACAGCATGACCGGGCAAGATACCGCCATGGCGCTGATTCAGTGGCATTGCGGCATCGGGGTGGATATGATGTATGGGGCGGGCGGTTCGGGCGCATACAGTGAAAATGCGGCAGCGGCGCTCCGGAACTATTTCAAGTGCCATCCCAATACCACACTGGAATACAAAGACAATTATACCGAAACTGCCTGGGCAGCGCTTCTGCGCGACAACCTCGATGCCGGACGACCCATGTATTACCATGGATTCGGGAGCGGAGGACATGCTTTTAACGTTGACGGGTACCAGGGAACCGATTATTTCCATTTCAACTGGGGGTGGAGCGGATCCTATAACGGGTACTATTACCTGAACAACCTGAATCCGGGCGGAAACAATTTTACGAACGGACAAGGCGCCATAGTAAACATTTATCCTGATACCTTATCCTATACCTATCCGCCATATTGTACGGGGCAAACGGTCCTGTCCAGGCTGGAGGGGACATTTGAGGATGGCAGCTGTCCGGAGAATTACCAAAACAATTCCAGTTGCAACTGGCTTTTGTATCCGCAGAGCACTTCCGATTCGGTTACAGGGATCCACATCTCGTTTCAGCGTTTCAACACCGAACAGGGGAACGACCTGGTGACCATTTACCAAGGCGGGACAACTTCGGGCCCGGTGCTGGCACAGTATTCGGGGAATGACATTCCTTCTTCGATAACAGTGGGAGGAAACCAGGCGCTGGTGACCTTTACATCGAATGGTTCCACTACCAGGCCTGGCTGGTTTGCCAGCTACTATTCCGAGACGATGGACTGGTGCCAGGGGATCACAACCCTGACCGATCCGGAGGGTGCTTTTTCGGACGGGAGTTTTTATTTCGATTACAAGAACAACTCCGTTTGTCGCTGGAAGATCGTACCGGAAGGAACCGGAGCCGTTGAACTTTCATTCACCGCTTTCATGACTGAATCAGCTACCGATTTGTTGCAGATTTATGACCTGGGAACTGAAACCTTGCTGGCCAGTTACTCCGGTATTTATACCCCCCCGGATGTACCTCCTCCCGTGAGTGCATCGAGTGGAAAGATGTTCCTGATTTTCACCACCGATCAGGAGACCACGGAAGCCGGCTGGGAAGCTGAGTATTTCACATATGCATTGGGAGCGGAGGAGCGGGACCTGGAATCGGCGGTTTCTGTTTTCCCGAATCCGGTTTCTGACAAGCTCACTCTGAGGATTACCGGCATCCGTGAACAATTCCTGAAAGCTGATCTTATGGATATCAACGGGAAACGCGTACTAACCACAGGTTTGACAATCCGTAAGGGCATTGTCGAAGCTCAACTGGATGTGAGCACCCTTCCTTCCGGGATTTATATGTTATTGATTCTGGGTGAAAAGGAAATTACAACGAGGAAAATCGTAGTACATTAATCTTCCCGGAAAAGGAGATCGATTTCCCCTTTCTTTTCGACGCACTCAAGCAGTTTGCTTTTCAGTTTCCAGCAGGTCATTTGCCGGATTTCGAGCTGGCGGGAGATTTCATAGGAAGAGATTTTCGGGTTTGAGCAAACCAGATAGACTATTTTGAAAGCCTCCGTCATGGGAATATGGCAGCGGTGAAAGATGGTGTTGGCAGTCGCCGATTCCTCACTTTTACACCTCGTACATCTGCGTGAATACGGTGTTTTCCCCTTGCAATAGTTCACATGGCCGCATTTTCTGCAGACAAATCCATGCGCCCACTTCTGCTCAGAAAGGAAACGGAGGCACGCTTCGTCAGTCTCAAACTGCGTTCGGAATTTTTCGACTTGCATCGATTTGAAAAACGCTTTCGTTTTTGTCACAGATTACACAAATTTCACAGCAAAAATAAAAAAAATAGTGATATTTATGCGATTTATTAAAAAAATTGTTTTATTTTTGCATCGTCAAATTAGTATAGCAGTATGAAAAAAATCTCAATACTTACAGGATTCGCGCTGATGATGAGCCTTTCGGCATGCAGTGGCAACGATAGCGGGAACCAGGTAATTGTTTCCCAACCCGATTCTTCAGCCGGAGGCAACCTGACCGATAAAGGAAAAGTCATGTATCTCACCGCCGATCAGTTCAAACAACTGGTGTGGGATTACAGCAAACATGCAGATATCTGGAGTTTTGAGGGGGATTTGCCGGTGATCATTGATTTTTATGCCGACTGGTGCCGCCCCTGCAAGATCGTGGCCCCGATTATGGATGAGCTCGCGCAGGAATACAAAGGGAAGATCAGGATTTACAAAGTGAACACCGATAAGGAAAAAGAATTGGCCAGGGTGTTTAACATCCGCACTATCCCGGCTGTGCTCTTTGTTCCCAAAGATGGCAAACCACAAATGTCGGTCGGAGCGCTTCCGAAACCAACCTTTGTGCAGGCGATACAGGATGTACTGCAGGTGAAGTAAGAGGGTATGAGGGTATGAGAGTATGAGGGTATGAGAGTTTTCCTTAATGACTTTAATGACCTTAATGACCTTAATGCCTAATGACAATACTTATCTCCACGGCTTACCTGCCTCCGATCTCTTATATGGCGGCCTGTTTGGATGCAGATGAGGTTTTGATAGAAGCACAGGAAACCTACCCCAAGCAAACCTTCCGGAACCGTTGTTGCATATACGGGCCAAACGGAAAGCAGGCGTTGATCATCCCGGTCAGGAAACCTGACGGGAACCATACCAAAACAAAGGACATCCGGCTTGACTCGTCAGTTCCGTGGCGTAAGCATCACTGGCGGTCCTTTGAAGCGGGGTACAATAAGTCCCCTTACTTCCTGTACTACAAGGATGACTTTCAGCCTTTTTTCCATCGTCAGTATACGTTTCTGATTGATTTCAATACGGGTCTGCTGGAAACCCTGTTCCGCATGATCCGGCTGGAAAAGAAGGTAAAATTCACCGACCGGTTTGAGGAACGATCCACTGAAGTGGAGGATATGCGTTTTACCCTTTCTTCGAAGCATCAACAGTTTGAGTATCCGGCATATATACAGGTATTTTCTTCCCGGCATGGATTTATCCCGAACCTGAGTGTGATCGATCTACTGTTTAACCTAGGTCCGGAGGCGAGAAACTATTTATCTTCCTTATAGAAAAATCCCCATCGGTTACAACCCCTTAATCCGGGAAAGGGTTAAAAGGGTATATTTCCCTTTGGAATATTTTGCGTAATTTTGCAATCGCTTATTTAATCTAAATAAGATGTCGACCCTTCTCGATCTCCACCAGGGTGAAACTGCCCGGATCATCAAGATCAGAGGCCGCGGCCACTTCCGGCGACGGCTTCTGGAGATGGGTTTTATCAGAGGCAAGGAGGTCACGGTTGTAAAAGCAGCCCCTTTACAGGATCCGATTGAATACCTGATCATGGGGTACCATGTCTCCCTACGGCAGAGCGAAGCCCAGCTGATCGAGGTTCAGACACAGGAGGAATCTTTCCACCACAAAGAGATCCCTGAGATTGTGGAGCATTTTGACGGCTCTCTTCAGAGGGAACTGCTGCCTCATTCGGAGGTTGAAAAGAGTAAAACGATCGAGGTGGCGCTGGTGGGAAACCCGAATTGCGGTAAAACCACGCTGTTCAATTTTATCTCCCGGTCGCGCGAACATGTGGGCAATTTCGGCGGGGTGACAGTCGATTCCAAGACAGCCACGTTTAAACAAAGCGGCTACCGGTTTGAACTGACCGACCTCCCCGGAACCTATTCTTTATCGGCGTATTCCCCTGAAGAACTATTTGTGAGGAATCACATCTTCATGGAACTGCCCGACATTGTTGTCAATGTTGTAGACGCATCCAATCTAGAACGAAATCTCTACCTTACCACCCAGTTGATCGATATGGACATCCGGGTAGTCATTGCCCTGAACATGTATGATGAACTGACCGGACGAGGAGATCTTCTCGATTATGAAGCGTTGGGGAAACTCCTTGGGATCCCGGTTATCCCGACAGTAAGTTCCCGGGGGACAGGCGTGAAGGAACTCTTCGACAGGGTGATCGATGTATACGAAGATCGCGACCCGGTGATACGGCATATCCATATCAATTATGGCCTGGAGATCGAACGCTCCATGGCCAGGATCCAGGATAGTATCTGGAAGGATAAAACCCTCACTCTCAAGACCTCCTCCCGCTATTACGCGATCAAACTGCTGGAAAAAGATCCGGAGATCTCCCAATCGCTGATGAAAAGCAGTGTGTATAAAGAGATTAGCGACGTGGTCGCGCAGGAGGTCCAACGGCTGGAACAGATATACAGGGAAGATACTCCCAGCCTTATTACGGATGCCCGGTATGGATTTATATCGGGAGCGCTGAAGGAATCCCTGAAGGCAAATCCCGCGCAAATAAAACATCGCACGCTCACCGACCGGATTGACCACATCCTCACGCATAAATACCTGGGATTTCCATTCTTTCTGTTTTTCCTGTGGTTCATGTTCCAAACCACCTTTTCCCTGGGGGAATATCCGAAACAATGGATCGAATTGGGTGTCGCCTGGATCGGAAGTACTCTCGGCGCGCTGATGCCCCCGGGGCCCCTGAAAGATTTGCTGACGGATGGGGTGATCAACGGCGTGGGCAGCGTGATCGTCTTTCTTCCGAACATCCTGATCCTCTTCTTTTTCATCTCGATCATGGAGGATACCGGATACATGGCCAGGGCTGCCTTTATCATGGACAAGCTGATGCATAAAATGGGGTTGCACGGACAATCGTTTATTCCGCTGATCATGGGATTCGGATGCAACGTCCCGGCCATCATGGTGACGCGCACCCTCCGCGACAGGAACGACCGGCTGGCTACCATGCTGATCAATCCTTTCATGTCGTGCAGCGCCCGGCTGCCGGTATACATTCTCATTGCCGGT